>JADFTO010000024.1 GCA_022560215.1 Pseudomonadota bacterium
CGCAGGGTCGGCGGCGGCAAAACCCTGCAGTGCCATTGCCACAGGTGTATGTCCGTCGTCGTTTTTGGGATTGATATTTGTATCGTAGTCTATCAACAGTTCCACCATGTCGCCATGACCATTACCGGCAGCCAGATGCAGTGGAGTGATAGATTTGGGGTTTGGCGCGTTAACGTTGGCTTCATGGTCAAGCAGCATGCGCGCGATGTCAACAAGGCCCCGGGCCTGGGGGCTGGCGATGAGGCGGAAGGCGTCGCTGAACTGGGTGCCCTCCATGGCCTCGCCGTAGTCGCGCCTGATCCGTCCCAGGCCCTGGTCGTTGTCGCTGAGCGTCAGGGCGATGGCGAGTTTGAGGACGTAGCTGCCTTGCTTGGAATCCAGGGGCTCGCGGGGTCTGGCGCCGAAGGTGCGGACCAGGCGCCTGAGGGTCTTGGCGGCGTTGCGCCAGTCCTTGCCCTGCGAGTATATCTCCGTGCGCAGGAGGTCGGCATCGACGCTTTCGTCCTCTTCCAGCAGGGCCAAGGCGTTCTCCGGTTCCTCCGCGCCCATCATGGCGCGGGCCTTGAGGTGGCGGCGCTGGGTGGCCAAATCCTCGGACAGGCCGTCGGTATCGGTTTCCAGGAGCGCGTCCAAGGCCTCGTCGTAACCGAGATTCAGGATGTGGATGAGGGCGAGGCGCGCCCCGACCCGCGCTTTCTCCACCCCATCGAGGCGGAATTTCACCTGGGCTTCGAGGATCTTGGCCCCGTTCTCGAGAAGATCAACGGCCACCAAGCGGTCGGCGAGCTTGCGGATCATCTCGTCGCCCAGCTCGCCGGCCGGGGTGAGTTCCTTGAACTCGTCGTAAAGGGCGATGGCCGTCACCGGTGCCATCACGTCGGCCCCGTCCTCCAGATACAGCTTGGCGAAGATGTCGCTCATTTCCTGGGTCACCTCGGGGGTCTTCTCGTGGCTGCGGAAGTGGGTGGCCGCCTGTCTCAGGGTCCTGAGGCCGTCCCGGTAATTTTCAGTCGCCATGTAGAGTCGCGCCAAGCGGCGCAGCAACTCGAATTCAAAGTCGTCGCCGCGCCAGGAGAAACGCAGCTTCTCCAGTTCCTCTATGGCTTCCAGGGTGCTGATCTTTTCCAGCTTCAAGAGGAGCTCGGCCCGGGCAACCGCGGCCTTTGCGCGGCTCGGCCGATGGGGGCTGGCCATGGCTTCTTCCCAATAGGAGATGGCGGTGTCGAAATCACCCTCCAGCTCCTTCAGCCTCCCCTGGACGTAGGCCTGTTTCCCCTGTTGAGCGGCGTTTGCCCCTTCGGCGCCCAGCAGCTCCAGGTAATGGTTGGCCTGCTTGATGTCACCGATCTCGATCGCCGCCTCGACGACGAGGAGTCCGAGCGGCACCTTGAGCGCCTTGGGATACGGCCTGACGATGCCGCCGGTGCGCTTGAGGCCCCTGGCGGCCCCGATCAAATCGCCCCCGGCGGCGAGAAGGGCCGCCCGCCAGAACGCCCCTTCGTCGTTGTCCTCCAGGCTGGGATGGGCGAAGTCCTCGGCGGCTGTATCATAATGGGCCATGAGAAAGCGGTTGGCCCCGCGCAAGGCCCGGAACTCGGGCTCGTCCAGGGCCTCGGGGCGGTCCTCGGCGATCATTCCAAGCACGCCCAGGGCCTCGGCGCCGAACCCGTTTGCGAAATAGAAGCGGGCCAGGTTCAGGCGCGCCTGTTCGCGGGTCTTGTCCTTGGACTTGACCACGGCCGCGAAGAGCCCTTGCTTGTTCTTGTTGAAGTCTTCCGGATCGCCTGTCTTCCACTTCTTGAAATCGAACACGCGGGTGAGCGGCCGCATGGCGCCGAGCTTGGAATCGGCCGCCACCCGCGCCGACACCGGAGAGATCTGCAACCCCCCGCTGCTGGTCAATTCGATCCCCTGCCGCAGGGGACGGATTCTCAGGTCATCGATGCGGGGCTGGATCACGACTCCCTGGATCGACGGCAGGATCCGGACTTGGGGATACACGTGCTCCCGGTCCACGCCATGGCCCAGGGGGATGACCGGCACCACCACCAGGTTGTCGCCCACCTCGGGATCGAGAATCGGGATGGCCTTGCCGGGTTCGGCCACCGACAGGAACAGGCGCGCGCCGACGGGTGAATTGGGCTGGGGATTCATCTCGATCGGGATTTTCGGGCGCATGGGCTGCTTCAGGAAGTAGAGCAGCCAGGACATGCCGTCCCGCGCCAGCATGGGGTTGACGCCCGAGACGGTGGCCAGGCGCAGCACCGTGCCGCGATCGGAAGGGATCTGCTGGAGGCTGCGGACCACGTTGCCGCCGGCCAGGCGCAGCGCCGCCTGATCCACCTCCTTGGCCTTGTCGAACACGATCCAGAGATACCCAGCCCGCCTGAACACCGCGGCGGCGACCGGTTCTTCCCAATCGAAGCGAAGGGTTACGACCCCCTCCATCCCGGCTGGCGGAAAGCCGCCCGGCGCAGCCCCGGCGGGAGTGCCGGGCTGGGCCTCGGTGATCTTCACCCCCGGCATGGACGCCAGGCCGGCGGCGGCGCCCGGCTCGGAAATCGTCACCCCCGGCATGGCGGCGAGCCCTTCAGCTTCGGGCGGGATGTCGCCGGACGCCGGCGCGGCCCCGGTGGGCGGCGCAGCCTCGGTGGGCGGCACAAGGGGCACCGGCTTCTGCCGCGCCGCCGGTGCAATCGCCGCGGGCCTCTTCGCCGGCGCCGGAGGTTTTTTCACCGGCGGCGCGGCCGCTTTCGCCGGCGCCGGTGTCGCCTTCGCGGCCGGCCCGGGCGCCTTGGCCGGCGGCTTCGCCGGGGGGGTCTCTTTCGCGGCCGCGGCCGTGCCCGGCGCCATGACATCCACCACCACCTTGAGACCCGAACGCGAGTCTCGAACGCGCGACGTCTCCGCCACCATCAGGATCACGGTCCGCCGGCCGTCCCTGAGCTCCGAGGAGGCCCCGAGCACGTTCCGCGGGGGCCGGGTCCTGAGGCGGCTGATATCGATGTCGGCGGGACTCTCGAAGGTGATGGTGGCGGTGCCGCCAGTCTTGCTGACCCGGTATTCCACCTTGCTCGGCCAGTCGAACACGACCCGGCTGTACCCCTCGTGCTCGCCGGTACGCACCCGCACCGGCCGGGCGGGGACGGGCGCGGCGGCGGGCGCGGCGGCGGGCGCTTTTTTCATCAAGTCGACGACCACGGCCCGGCCCATGGAAAAATCGCGGAGAGCGTAATCGCCGGACAGGGTAAAGATCACCGATCTGCCGTCCCCGCCCGGCTCGGCGCCCGTGATGTACCCGCCCAGGGTCCGGATCACGTTTCCGTAGGACGCCTCTATGGGCTCGCCGAAACGGACCACCAGCCGGCCGCCCTCGATGACCGCGCTATAGGGGACTGGGAAGGCCCAATTGAAGACGATGCGCCCGTAATCCCCGTGGGCGGCCGCGCGCACCGGCACCTGTTCGGCCGCCGCCGGGGCCGCCAGCCACAGGAGCGCCGCGATCAAGCTCACCGGCGTCGAAAGTCTCATCAAAATTCCCCCGCCGTCGGCATGACCATGATGTCGACCCGCCGGCCGAGTTCGCGGCGCTGTTCGTCGGGCAGATCGGGCAGCTGGGAATACCGGCTGTCGGAATAGCCGTAGGCGATGATGTCCTCGGTATAGCCCGACCGCTTGAGGGAATTGGCCACGACGATGGCGCGGGCCAGGGACAGTTCCCAGTTGGAAGCGTATTCTTCTTCCCTGGGCGGAGAGGGGTCGGAGTGGCCGTTGACGCCGATCTGGTTGCCGATGTTGCGCAGGACCCCGCCCAGGTTGAAGAGCGCGTCCTCGGCCCTGTCTGAAAGGTTGGCGCGGCCCTCGGGGAACAAAAGGTCGCCGGGAAGGGCGATGATCAGGCGGTCCTCCAGGCGCAGCAACTGGGCGCCCCGCAGCAAGGGATGATCGGCGAGCGCCTCTTCCAGGACGGCGGTCAGGTAATCCAGGTTGACGGCCCTTTTGCGGAAGACGGTGCCGATGTTGAAAGGCGCCGTGGCCGAGGGCACCTCTTCGGTGCTGGAGGGAGTGAGGCTTTGCGAAAGGGCGCTGACCATGTCGCTCCACTTGTCCACCTTGATGTTGGACATGGCGAACAACATGACGAAAAAAGCCAGCAACAGGGCCGTCAGGTCGGTGAACGTGACCAGCCACGCCCTGGCAGGGGGCCGAGGTGTCGGAAACTCATCCATCGCTCGCCTCGTCCCGGAATTTGAGGCGCATTTCGTCCAGGCTGCGGACATGGAACCAGATCACGGCATCGGCGCTGTCCCCCGGCCTGACGCCTATTGAAATCGAATCGGGCGGCGCCCCGCGGCTCTGCATTTCGCGGGCGAAGGCGCCGGCCCGGGCCATCTCGAGGGTCTGTCCGACGGGCAGGGTCCCATCCTCGCCGCTGGCGATTCCGATGACGAATTCCATGTCGTAGCGGACGCCGGGAGGACGCTTGCTCATGGCGGCGACCATGCGGTCAAACAGGGGGTAGCGCGATTCCCTGATCCGGGTCTCGCCGGGAAAGAACAGGGAATCGGACGGCAACAGCACCCGCATCAGGCGGCCCGGCTGGACGGATTCGACCTTGGCCACTTGAAGGGTGGTGGCGAACAGGCGGGTCACGCGCTCCTGGAATTCCTGGCCCGCCTGGATGCTGTCCTCGCGGGCGGTTAACGCCGTCGGAATCGTGCTCGGTGGCAGGATGGTGGAAAACGTCGCTCTCAGGCTGTCCATGACAGCGTTGGCCTTGACTTCCTCGCGGGTGGAGATGGTGACCAACAGGATGAAAAAAGCGAGCACCAGAAGGTAAAGCCCCAAAAACAGGGCCATGGTGCCGTCGCCTCTGCCCTCGTCTCGAGGGATGGCTTCGAATTCGTCCATCTAATCAAATTCTGCCAGTAACGCGTCTACCTCCGCCTGGGTTTTTCCAACGCCCTTTAATTGCGGCCCTTCCAGCAGATCTTCATCCGCAAGGGGCTTCTTGGGGCTTTTCGCCTGCGAGCGCTTTTTCCTGGCCATCCCTAGAATTCACCGAGCACGCAGGACATCTTGGCCTTCAGGGTCTCCGCGTTGAAGGGTTTGACGATGTAATTGGAAACCCCGGCTTCCTTGGCCGCCATGACGTTTTCGGATTTGCTTTCCGCCGTCATCATGATGAAGGGGGTGGCCTTGAGCTTTTCGTCGTCCCGCACCTCGCGAAGGAGTTCGATGCCCGTCATCGGCTCCATGTTCCAATCCGAGATGATGAGCCCGAATCGTCCCTGACGGAGCTTCTCCAAGGCCATGGAGCCGTCCATTGCCTCGTCGATGTTGATGAAGCTCAGTTGCCGGAGCAGATTGCGGAGAGTTCTCAACATGGTGTTGTAGTCATCCACGATGAGAATGCTCATGTTCTTGTCGACAGCCATTTGTTATTCCAATTCCATTTGGCCGCCAACCTAAACTCGTCATCCGCCTATGTTCGAACCCGGCGGCGGCAGTTTCCTGAGCCGGGTGAGTTCAACGGTTATTTCCATGGCCTTGCTGGGATCCATGCTGGCCATGACCGGCGCCAGCTTGCGTTCCTTCATGCGCTCGATCACCAAGAGAAGGGTGTCCATGTCGAGCTCCTCGAAAATGCGGGCGGCGTCCTTGGGCTTCATGTTCTCGTAAATCTTGACCAGGGACTGCAATTGAGCGTCCTGCTGCTGGTCATAGGTTTTGATGAGCTTCTGAATGGTGTTCTGAAGCAGCTTGAGTTCTTCCACCTTCATGTCGATGCGCGATTCGGCCGCCGACAACAGGCCGGACCGCATGTCCATCTCCTGCTCGCGGTCTTCCAACACCTCGCGGCGTTCGGCCAGTTGCTGGAGCAGATCGATCTCCGTCTGCGTCAAAAGCGTGAGATCGCCGCCGAGCGGCTGCTCCGCCGCGTCGCCGGCGGGGGGTTGGGCCGCTTCGTCGGCCTGGGGCTGGTCCGGGCCGGGGACCAGGGGCTCGGTTCCGCCCGCGGTCGGCTGCTGGGCTACGGCGACGGCGACGGTGATGGTGCCGTTCAGGAATCCGTCCACGTCGTCCCAGAGACTGCTCAGTTTCACCGTCAGCATGAGGACCGCGGCGAAAATGGCCACCGTCAGGAAGCGGAACCTGGTCACCCACTTGGTCATGTCCATTCCCTCAACACTTCGCTCCCCCGCCCCGCGGACCGGCTATCGGGTCGACTGCAAGGCCTTGAGCAGTTCCCTTTCGGCGTCCGACCTGGGCAGGATTCTTCCGTCCTCATCTTCGGCGCCGCCGTTTTCTTGCACGGAATCCTCGACCATGAGCTCAGGCACAGCCGGGGAATCCTTGCGGGCGGCGCGCACGACTTCTTCCAGGCGGTCGGCCGTTGAATCGCCCCGGTCGACGAGAAACACCAGGTCGTCGCGCAGGGACCGGGCCTTGTCTATGCTATCATGCAAGCCGTTGGCGGTTTTCTTCAACTGGCCGACGCTTTCATCGGCCCTGGCCGTGGCATCGCCGAATTTCGAGGACAGGGACTCCAGCTCCGTCTTGAAGCTGCGCAGACTGCCGAGCTTGCGGTTCAACACCACGCCGTAGCCGATGGTGATCGCCAGCAGGACGGCGACGATAATGTCCAATGCGATGGAAAACGACACGGTGTTCAACCCTTCAGTTCATTGAAGCCGTCTCTCGATGCGCACGGCGATGCGGTCGCCCTTGCGTCCCATCCTGCCTTCGAACAGGTCGACCTCGCCACAACGGAGATTTATCATGGTATCGGGGCTCGCATTGAGCATGATCTGGGAGCCGACCTTGAAATTCATCACATCGCTGATCTTGACGACCTGTTGATCGAGGACCGCTTCCAGCTCCACGTCCGTCAGCAAAAGTTCCTCGGCCAGGTGGGTCTCCCAGATGGAATCGCGGCCGAACTTCTCGCCCATGAACATCTGCAGGAGCAGCTCGCGCACCGGTTCCAGGGTGGCATAGGGCAACAGCAACTCCAGGCGGCCGCCGCGGTCCTCCATGTCGATGCGCAGGCGGATCACGATGGCGGCGTTGGACGGCCTGGAGATGGTGGCGAAGCGGGGGTTGGTCTCCAACCGGTCGAAGCGGAAGGTCACCGGGCTCAAGGGTTCGAAGGCGGCGCTCAGGTCCCCCAGCATCACGTGGATCATGCGTTCCACCAGGTTGCGTTCGATGGTGGTGTAGGGGCGCCCCTCGATGCGCATGGCCGCGGTCCCCCGGCGGCCGCCCAGAAGCACGTCGACGATGGAGTAGATCAGGGACGAATCGATGGTGATCAGGCCGTAGTTGTCCCATTCCTCGGCCTTGAACACGCTGAGCATGGCGGGCAGCGGAATGGAGTTCAGGTAGTCGCCGAAACGGATGGAGGAGATGTTGTCGAGGGAAACCTCGACGTTGTCGGAGGTGAAATTACGCATGGACGTGGACATGAGGCGCACCAGGCGGTCGAAAACCACCTCCAGCATGGGCAGGCGCTCATAGGACACCAGCGCGCTGTTGAGAATCGCCTGGATGCCCGACATTTCGGTGGCGGCTTCATGCTCCTCGTCGAAGCCGAGCAGGCTGTCGATCTCATCCTGATTGAGAACCCGGGTCGATTCGCGCCCGGCCGCCGGCGCGCTCTCCTCGCCGTCGTCTCCCTCGCCCAACGAGGCTTCCCACTCGGCGGCCAGGTCGTCCTGATCGCCGCCGCCCTCGCCGCCGCCCTCGCCGTCACCGGAGGCCTCCTCGCCACCCGCGGCGGCCTCCTTCTCGGCCGTCATGGCCTCTTGATCGACTTCCTCTTCACCCGGCGCTGTCATGTTGCGAATCCCTTGAATTTCCAAAGAAACCTTACTGGACCAGCATTTCCTTGAACAGAACATCGTTGATCTTGGCCGGCGCCACCGCCGCGCTGACCCTGACCAGCATTTCCTCCCGCAGGCGGTACATGCCCGCCGACCCCTTCAGGTCTTCGACCCTGAGTTCCCTGAGATAGACCTGAAAGTTGTCGATGATCCGGGGCATCATTCTCTCGATTCTCTCGATGTCGGACTCCTTCTCCAACTCCAGGCTGATGCGGATCTTGAGAAAGGTCGGCTTGCGCGCGCCCGTGTTGAGGTTGACCAGGATTTCGGGGACTTCGTAGAAGATGACATCGGTTTCCGGCCCTCCCTCATCCTGTTCGGCCTCGTCGCCGCTGATCATGGCGAGCAGCGGGTCCAGCATCCCGGTGAAATAGACCGCGGCCGTGCCGCCGACTACGACGAGCAGGATAAGGCCCATGAGCAGGATGAACTTCTTCCCGCCCTTCTTGGATGCCTCTTCACCGTCCTCTTCGTCTTCTTCATCCAGATCTTCGTCTAATTCGTCGTCTTTGGCCACTGCCTACACCCGGTCTTCCAAATGGACCCACAGCGCCGGGATCACCCGCCGGCGAAGATAATCCGTGATGGTTAATAACTGGTTGATAACCAAGACACTGTTCCCCGCGGGAACCCGACTCCGAGACAATACCAAATGACTCCGGCCGCGGGCAATAACTGCCGGGCAATCCCTACCCCAAGATACCGGCTCGGGGGAAAGTTGGATGCTATTCGAAATTTCAACCCATTGATTTCATTTGAAAAGTCTGCTTGGCACGTCCCATGCAAGGTTGGCGGCGGGACACTTGCAGCCTTCGAATAGTGGGATTGTGAAGAAATGGAAAACACATCGTTCATCGCGTTGTCACGTCAAGGCACCCTGCGCCGGCAGATGTCCATCATCGCCCACAACATCGCCAACATGAACACCACCGGGTTCAAGGGCGAGAAGATGATGTTCATCCAGCACCTGGAAAAAAGCCGGGGCGGAGAGCGAATCCTCGGCGACAAGATCGCCTTCGTGCGCGACATCGCGACCGTGCGGGACACCAGCGACGGTTCCCTGGTGAAGACCGGGAACCCGCTGGACCTGGCCATCAGCGGCGACGGCTACTTCGTCATCGAAACCGCGGCCGGGGAACGCTATACCCGCAACGGCCGCTTCCGCCTCGACGAGGCCGGGCAACTGGTCAACCAGCAGGGCAACGCGGTCCTCTCGGACGGCGGCCAGCCCTTCTTCTTCGCCCCGGGCGATACCGAGATCACGGTGACCAGGGACGGCACCATCACCACGGAGAACGGCGCGCTGGGGCGGCTCCGGGTGGTCACCTTCGAGAACCAGCAGGAATTGAGAGCGTCGGCGGGCGGCCTCTATTCGTCGCCAACCCAGCCCACGGACGTGGAAGGCCCGGACGTGGTTCAGGGCATGCTGGAGAGCTCCAACGTGCAGGCCATCATCGAGATGACCAAGATGATTTCGGTGCACCGGGCCTACGAGAACATCAAGCGATTTATCGACAGAGAAGACGAACGCATCAAAACAATGGTCGAAGAATTGGCCAGGCCAGTCTAGGAACCTGAAATAGGACGGGAAAAATGAGATCACTCAGCATTGCAGCGACGGGAATGATCGCTCAACAACGCAACGTCGAGGTCGTTTCCAACAACCTCGCCAACATGAACACCACGGCGTACATGCGCAGGCGGACCGAATTCCATGACCTTCTGTACCAGAACCTCAGGCGCGTCGGCTCCACCTCGTCGGACGCCGGCACCATCGTCCCTTCGGGCGTGCAGATTGGCCTGGGAGTGAAGCTGTCGGCGGTCTACCGGATCCACGAACAAGGGAACCTGAACTCCACCGACAACACTTTCGACCTCGCCGTGCAGGGCAAGGGTTTCTTCGAGATCCAACTCCCCACCGGAGAGAGCGCCTACACCCGGGACGGCACCTTCCAGCTCAACGCCGACGGCGAGATCGTCACCCATGACGGCTTCACCCTTCAGCCCGGAATCACCGTGCCCAGCAATTCCATCGACGTGACCATCAACAGCAGCGGCGAGGTCCTGGTGAAGATCGATGGCCAGGTGAAACTCCAGAACGTGGGGCAGATACAGCTTACCACCTTCGCCAACGAGCCCGGCCTCCAGGCCATGGGGGACAACCTGCTTCAGGAAACGCCGGCATCGGGCTCCCCGACGACGGGAAAACCTGGAAGCGCCGGTTTCGGAACCATCCTCCAGGGTTTCCTGGAGACATCCAACGTCAACGCGGTCGAGGAGATCGCCAACCTGATCTCGGCCCAGCGCGCCTATGAAATGAACTCCAAGGTCATCAAGACAGCCGACGAGATGATGGGGACCTTGACGGGCCTGCGCTAGGGGAGATGGATCATGAAAACCTTTAAAACGGCCATCATGCTCGCCCTCCTGGCCGCCGCGCCGGCGGCCGGGGCCGAACCGGGCGGCCAGGTGATTCTCCGCAGCCATGTGGTGGTCAACAGCGACCTGGTCCTCCTCGGCGACATTTTCACCGGCGCCGGGGACAAGGCGGATACCCCCGTCGCCTACACGCCGGCGCCGGGCAAGCGGGCCGTTTTCGACGCCCGCTGGCTGTCCCGCGTGGCCCGCGCCCATGGGCTCAACTGGCGGCCGACCGGCATCCGCGACCGGACGGTCGTCAAACGCGAAAGCTTCGTCATCGGACGCCAGGAGATAGAGGACGTCATCCTGGCCGCCCTCATCGACAGGGGCGCCAACCCCGGACTCGAGGTGGAACTCAGCAACAGAATGCTGCGCCTGCACGTGGCCGGCGACGCGACGGCCACCATCGCCGTGGATGACGCGGTGTTTGAGCCGCGCACCAAGCGGTTCACGGCCATCATCGTGGCCCCGGCCGACGATCCGTCGGCGAAGCGCATCCGGGTCACGGGGCGCCTGATCAAGGTCAGCGACGTGCCCGTCCTCGCCCGCCGGGTGATGTCGGGAGAAATCATCGGCGAAGGCGACATCGAATGGATCAAGGTGCGGTCGTCCCGGCTGCAACGGGACATCATCCTCGATGCGGGCGACCTCGTCGGCAAGTCTGCCAAGCGGGGACTGCGCGCCGGGAAGCCGGTGCGCGCCTCGGAAGTCCGGCGCCCGTTGCTGGTTACCAAGAGCAGCCTGGTGACCATCATCCTCAGGGCGCCGTCCTTGTTGCTCATGTCCCAGGGACGCGCCCTCGAGCATGGCAGCGACGGCGACACCATCCGGGTCATCAACACCCAGAGCAACAAGGTGATCGAGGCCATGGTCATCGGCCCCGGCCGGGTGACGGTCCGCACATTCGACACCGTCGCCTTGAATTAGGAATCGAGCCATGACCCTTACCCGTAAGTTAATCCGCCTGACCCAGGCCACCTTAATCGTGGGAACCCTGGCGGGGTGCAGCGCCATCACCCGTCTGTCCGAGGTCGGCGAGGGCCCGAAGCTGAGCCAGATCACCAACCCCACGGCAACCCGGGATTACCGCCCCGTCAGCATGCCCATGCCGGCGCCGCGGATCGTCGAGGACAACCCGAACTCCCTGTGGCGTGCCGGCGCCAGGGCCTTCTTCAAGGACCACCGGGCCAAGGAGGTCGGCGACATCCTGACCGTCAACCTGAACCTGAACGACAGCGCCTCCATGGAGAATTCGACCGAGCGCGAGCGCGACGATTCGGAAACCACCGACGTCACCACCCTCTTCGGGCTGGAGGCCGAATTCTCCAAGGTGCTGCCCGAAGCCGTCAACAACGGCGGCACCCTGATCGATTTCGGAAACGCCCACTCGACCAAGGGCGACGGCTCCATCGACCGCAGAGAGAGCATCGAGCTGACCTTCGCCGCCGTGGTCACACAGGTCCTGCCCAACGGCTCCCTGGCCATCATGGGGCGCCAGGAAATTCGAGTGAACAACGAACTGCGCGTACTGATGGTGTCCGGCATCATCCGCCCCGAGGACATCGAATCAGACAACTCGATCAGCCACGAGAAAATCGCCGAGATGCGCGTCGCCTACGGCGGCCGTGGCACATTGAGCGATCTCCAGCAGCCGCGCTGGGGAACGCAAATCTGGGATATCATCTTCCCGTTCTAGGTTCGGAGTGAGCCTGGACACTCAAGGCCGATGCGCGTGCATCGGCCTTTTTTTTCGGAAGGCGTCTTCCAGGACGATTCCATTTAAATGGAACCGCATCTCAATTCTGCCTCTGGCCGCTCAAGGCCTGAGCCGGCTTATCGCATGTTTCCACATAGGGTGGAGAATGCTCTAGGGAGGGCTTGGGGTTAGTCGTCGCGGTGGGTCTTTTCCAGGCGCTCATGGCGTTCCTGGGCTTCCAGGCTGAACGTCGCGATGGGGCGGGCCTCGAGCCTGGACAGGCTGATGGGGTCGCTGGTCTCCTCGCAGTAGCCGTAGCTTCCCTCGTTGATCCGGTCGATGGCCGAGTCGATCTTTGCGATCAGCTTCCGGGCCCGGTCGCGGGTGCGCAGCTCCAGGGAACGTTCGGTCTCGGTCGAGGCGCGGTCGGCGATGTCGGCTTCCGGGTCGCCGCCCTCCTGCAGGTGCTGGAGGGTTTCGTTGGATTCATTCAGCAGATCGTTCCGCCAACCCAGAAGTTTCTGGCGGAAATATTCGGTCATATTCGAATTCATGAACGACTCATCGTCCGATGGCCGGTAAGCCGGTGAAAGTGAGAGCGTGTCACTCATACCTGGAAAGCCTCTCTGGTCAGGCATCGGGGCGCAATATAATTTCGCAGGCAGGGTCCCGCAAGTAGGGTTTTTCGCTAGAGCGGTTCAGGATTGACCGGAACCACTTCTGAGGCACCGGTCAAAGGCCCGAGCCGCTCTATTTATATAAGTCAGTGCTAATTCACCGGATTGACGGATCGCGGATCTGCGATCAATCCGGATTTGCTCCAGGTCCCCTTCTTACGGGATCGTGATGACTCGAGACCTTTTTTCCGGTTGCTCCGCTTCAGACGTCCCGGGTCAGCTTGGCGATCTCGACCTCGGCGCGGAGTTCGATCTCGTCGATGATCTCCTTGAGCCGGGGATCGTCGATGCGCTGGCGTTTGGTGCGAACCGCGCGCGCGAGATCGGCCATTTTCTCCTTGGGCACGGCGCCCTCCAACAGGCCCTGCTGGATATCCACCAGGCCGTCGAGGATATGGTCGCCATACCGCCTGGCCAGGCCGCGCGAGCGTTCCTCGGTGGAATCGGAGGCTTCCTGGGCGGCGAGCAGGGAATCCGCGGCGTTGACAATGGACGGTTCGATGCCGCCGACCGCTTCCGCCGTCCCCGCGGCCAACTTCAGTTGGTCGGCGAATTCGGTCCCCTTGCCGGGAGGAGACTTCTTTTTCCGGATACGGGAGACGGACTTATCGGTACCGAGTCTGGATACTTTCATGGCAAGAATACTATGTTCGGGCAGCGGGATTAAAATGCGGTTAATCGACCATTAAATCCCCATCCGATAGCGGGCGGGATGATACTGCCCAAACGGGCCCCCAAAGGCTAGCAGATTCCGGCGCCCCCTTAAGACACGTCGGGAAGGCTCGCTGATGGCGCCGCATCCGGCCGCAGGGAATGACCCTGGACCCGGCCGCCGGGGACGGCCCGAATACGGTGCGGGTGATCTCGTCCCGCCTGCTCGGCCAATGGAGCCAGGTCCGCGTCGGCGCCAGCGACGCCGATGGCCGGGACATCCAGCTGGATGCCGAGTGCCGGGCGCCTTCCTGCCCGAGCCCGGCAGAGTGGTCCGCTTGCCGGTGGACGAAATAACAGTCCTTCGTTTTTTCGGCTGATTGAAGCGCCAGGCAAACTTTGCCCAGGCCCCGCCACCGGCGCCGGGGAGGGGCAGGCATTGCCCACCCCTTTCACCGGTTAATTCCCGCACTATCAAAGGGTTATCTCGTTTCCCGGCCTGGCATCCTTCTTGCTTCAAAAGAACCAGGATTAATCCGAGGAGATTCCCATGGCCGTATACGGGGCCTTCGTGTCCAGCGTCCTTGGCATGATGAGCCAGAGCCACTCGCTCAACACCATCGGCAGCAACTTGGCCAACATCAACACCGGCGGCTACAAGGCCAACGAGACCCGATTCTCGACGGTGCTCAGCAAGTCGCTGTTCGAACAGTCCGACCTGGGCGGGGTCAGGCCCAAGGACATTCAGCTCATTTCCAAGCAGGGCTCCTTGATCGCCAGCGACCGGGACCTGGACGTGGCCATCAACGGCAAGGGCTTCTTCATCCTGAAAACAGAGCTCAACGGCGGCAAGACCTTTTACGGCCGCGACGGGTCGTTCTCCTTGGCCATCCCCGGCCTCACGGGCACGGCCATCGCCGACGACGGCACCACCCTCACTATCAAGCAGGGATTCCTGGTCGACAAGAACGGATTTTTCGTTCAAGGCTGGGCCGTCGACGCCGACGGCACTTTCCCGTCGTCGGGCCCCCTGATCTCCCTCAGGGTGGACCAGTTCGCCTTCGCCGGCGCCGGCAAGGCGACCACCACGGCCGCCCTTGACCTCAACCTTCCCGCCCTCGACAGCCCCGGCGACCCCCAGATCGACAGGGTGACCATCGGCGGCACGGTGGAGGCGACCGACACCTACAGCGTCACCGTCAACGGCACCACGGTCACCTACACGGTGACCGGCGCCGAGGCGAACATCGGCGCCGTCCGCGACGCCCTGGTCACCGCCATCAACGCCGACACAACCGTCAACGCGACCGTCACCGCGGCCGCCAACGGCGACGATTCCATCACCCTGACGGCCAACAAGCCGGGCACGGCCTTCACCGCCAGCACCGCAGCCGTCGACAACGGCGGCACCTTCACGGACAACACGGCCACCTCCGTCAACGCCCAGCCCAACAAGGTGGCGGCCAACCCCAGGGTCTTCAACGCCAACGTCTTCGATTCCAACGGCAAGGCGCGGACGGTGGTCCTCAACTTCGAGAAAAGCACCACCCTCAACCAGTGGAACATGACCGTCACCACCGACCGGGACCCGGTGGCCCAGATCGACACCGCCACCCTCGCCGGCTCGGTCGAAGCCACCGACACCTTCTCCGTCACCGTCAACGGCACCACGGTTACCTACACGGTGACCGGCGCCGAAGCGGACATCGACGCCATCCGCGATGCCCTGGTCACCAAGATCAACGATGACGCCACGGTGAGCGGGGTGGTCACCGCCGCCGCCGGAACCGGGGCCGGGCAGTTGACCCTGACCGCCAACACCGCCGGCACGGCGTTCACCTCGACCGCCGCCAGCGCCCAGGTCGCCACCAGCGTCGCCCAGTCCGACACCATCACCATCGGGGGCACGTTCGAGCTTGGCGACGTCTACACCGCCACCGTTGGCGCGGCCGTCTTTTCCTACACCTCGGCCGGCGGCGATTCCAATCACATCGTGGCGACCAATCTAGCCGCCCTCATCAACGCCGATCCGGCCGTCACCGCCAGCGCCGCCGGCAGCGTGATCACCATCACTTCGGCGACGGCCGGCGTGCCCTATACCCTGAGCGCCGTCGGCGCCACGGGCGGCGCCGACGCCACCCAGACGGCGACGGCGGCGGTGATCACCGCCAACGTCACCGCGAATCCGGACAACACGGCGACCCTGGCCACCACCACCGCCAACGTCACCCCGAGCGTCACCTCGGCGCCGGTGACCCTGACCTTCAGTCCCAAGGGCCTGCTGACCAGCCCGACCACCGCCGTCGCCATCACCGCCACCTGGCCCGGCACCACGGCGCCCACCACCTTCAACCTGGACGTCAGCGGCTTCACCCAGTTCGCCGGCGAGTTCCTGCCCGTCAACTACACCCAGAACGGCTTCGGCGCCTCCGACATCCGCTCGCTGACCTTCAACACCGCCGGCGAGATCGTCGCCTCCTTCGAGGACTCGACCCACAGGGCCATCTACAAGGTGCCCCTCGCCGTGTTCTCCAACCCCAACGCCCTGGAGAGGAGAAACGGCAACGTCTTCGCCCAGTCCTCCGATTCGGGAAACCCCAAGATCATCACCGCCGGGTCCAGCGGATTCGCCGAATTCGCGCCCAACACGCTCGAGCTCTCAAACGTGGACATCGCCGACCAGTTCACCAAGATGATCATCACCCAGGGCGCCTACAATGCGGCGGCCACCGTGTTCAAGACCGTCGACGAGCTGTTGATGACGGCGCGCGACCTGAAGCAATGATGAACGAGTCGACCAAGTGAACATCAGTTAGCCGCCCTCCCCCCGGCGGCGCCCCTGGCCCGACCCGGCAAATTCTTCCCCCCGCCTGCCCCCCTTTAACCAGAGGGATCCGGCCACGAACATGGAAATATGATTTATTTGTTTTATTTCAATTGGTTATGTCACCACGCCCCTTGGCACGGAATTCGCTAGATAAAGGGCGGGCCCGACAAGACGGCCTTTCGGTTTGGGACAACCGGCTTGAAATGGATAAAACAATGACGGGAATCATCACCAACGCCAACTTCTTGAGAACCTTGTCGGTTCTCGCCGCGGCCTGGGCGAGCCTGATCCTCCTTTCCACGCCCGCCGGGGCTTCCTCGCGCATCAAGGACATCATCGAGTTCGAGGGCGTGCGCGACAACATGCTGGTCGGCTATGGCCTGGTCGTCGGATTGAACGGCACCGGAGACAGCCTGTCTGACGGCCATTTCACCAAGCAGAGCCTGCAGGCCATGCTCAACCGGCTCGGCGTCAAGCCGACGGATGCCGGCCTCGACTCCAACAACGTGGCGGCCGTCATGGTCACCGCCACCCTGCCCCCGTTCGCACGGCTGGGCATTCGCATCGACGTCACGGTCAGCTCGCTCGGCGACTCCGAGAGCCTGCTCGGCGGCACCCTGCTGGTGACCCCGATCCTGGGCGCCGACGGAGAGGTCTACGCCGTCGCCCAGGGGCAGCTGGCCGTCGGCGGCTTCACCGCGCAGGGCGAGGCGGAAACCATCACCAAGGGGGTGCCCACCAGCGCCCGCATCGCCAACGGCGGCATCGTCGAACGCGAGGTCGGCTTCGACATGTCCACCATGGAGACGATCAAGCTCAGCCTGCGCAACCCGGACTTCACCACCGCCCGGCGCGTCGCCCAGGCCATCAACGCCTTCCTCGGCACCGCCGCCGCCAGCCCCAGGGACCTGTCCACCGTGCTGCTCACCGTGCCCGACAGCTATCGTTCCAACGTGGTCAACCTGCTGACCGACATCGAACAGCTTCGCGTCGAGCCCGATCAGCTGGCCCGGGTCATCATCGACGAGCAATCGGGCATCATCGTCATGGGCGAGAACGTGCGCATCAGCACCGTCGCCATCGCCCAGGGCAACCTCACCATCCGCATCACCGAGGCCGCGCAGGTCTCCCAGCCCGGCCCCTTCGCCGAGGTCGGCGAGACCGTCACCGTGGCGCGCACCGACATCGAGGTGGAGGAAGG
>JADFTO010000200.1 GCA_022560215.1 Pseudomonadota bacterium
TAGGCACGCTCCGAAAGGCGATGCTTGCGCATCGGATGAGGGGCGTAACGACGCCACGGGGCAAAAGAAGGCGGCCTCCGGTGGGGCAGATCGGTCCCCCGGGTGCGTTGCAACGCTTGCCCGATGCACCGCATCGCGCGGCGCGCCGCGCCTGCCCGGATGAACCGATCTGCTCCCATCAAATTGATTCCTATCAATCCTGAACCGCTCTAACGATGGGGAGGGCCATATTATACAGATAGACTCTAGCGCGAAAGCTTGAGGCCCGAGATATGGGCGGCGGCGGGGGAGCGGCCGCCGGCCGCCGCCAGGCCGATGAACGTCACCCGGGTCCGCCCGATATCGTCGCCTGGCCATGCCCGGGAATAGATTTGGGAAAGGTCCACCGTTTCCAGCCACCAGGAGCCCGAATTCTCGCGCCCGCCCCTGGCCACGTAGCGCCGCATCCCCGGCTTGTCCGCGGACGCGGGCGTCAGGCTTCCCCGGTTGAGGGCCGAATCGCCCCAGGCGATGGCCAGGATCCGGTCGTGGGGCGGCAGGGCCTTTCCCAGCCAGGTGAGGGGCCGGCTTTCCCGGCCGCCGTTTTCCCGGCCGCCGCCCAGGAATCCGATCACCAGGTTGATGGGATGGAGCCCGGCGCCGTGGGACTCCACGTTCCAGGCCCAACTCAGATAAGGCGTGGCCAGCAGCACCGCCCGGGTGCGCCGCGCGAGCACGAAACCCTGCTTCCCGTTGACCACCTTGAGGGCGGGGACGCCGCCCTCCTCGACGACAATGATGCCTTCCCTTGCCGCCTCGGCGGCGCCGTCGATCAGCCAGCCTGCGGGGAGCCGCGCAGGCGTGAATCCCGGCAGGGGGGCGAGGATATCCAGGTTGTCGGCGGCCTCGGCGTGGACGGCCCTCGGCGCTTCGCAGGCGGCGACGGCAAGGGCCGCCGCCAGGGGCAGGGCGAGGATAAGGAATCGGCGGCCCGCGGGGTGGGGACGCCGGCGGTCACTCATGACGGGCCGGTCATTCCTCTTCCTTTTTCTTGTCCTTCTTGGCGGCATTCAGGATGTCCTGGGCCTGTATCCAGCCCGGCGTGCCTTCGGCGAACTGGTTCTCGGCGCGGGTGGCGTAATAGGCGGCGGCGCCCAAGTCATGCTTGAGCAGGGCTTCCTCGGCCAAGGCCAGGGAGCTCTGGCCCATCCGGCCCAGGCGTCCGTGGGCGATGGCCAGATCGCGCCACGAGCTGGGGGACCTGGGTTCGCGGTGCAGGGCGGCGCGCAGGTTCAAGATGGCCCGATCGAGATAGGCCGGGTCGTTCATCTCGATTTGCACACGGGCCAGCGCGCGCAGAAGGAGAGGCTGGTCCGGAATAAGCCTGACCGACGCCTGATAGGGTCGCAGGGACTCTTTTACCCGCCCGTTCTCGAACAGCATCTGTCCCTTCAGCTCATGGAAATAAGGATTGTCGGGATGCTCGGCGATGAGCCCGTCGATGATCGGCAGGGCCCGCTTCAAGTCCGGCACCCGGTAGTATGCGATGGCCCTTGCATAGCGCGCCTCGATGCTGGAATCCGTTTCCTTGTAGTGGCGGAAGGTGGCCGAAGTGGGCTCGATGAAGGCGCGCAGCTTGGCCTTCAGGATGCGGTACGATGCCAGGACTTTTTCAGGCGGCGGGGTGTCCGAGTAAGGCGAGCGGGAGACATGATCCGCGACGGCCAGGATGCGGTCCCGCGACAGGGGATGGGTGCGCACATAGGGGTCTTGGTGCCTTTCGCTCAACAGCTCCTTATCGCCGAGTTTCTCCAGGAATTGAAGGAGGCCCCGGGACGAGTTCCCCGTGTCGTCGAGGACCCGGAGAGCGGCCTGGTCCGCCGCCGCTTCCTGGGTGCGGCTGTATTTCAAAAAGGAGCGCCGGCCGGCTTCGGTGGCGCCGTAGGCGATGGCGGCGCCCAAATCGGCGCGGCCCGTGCCGATGGCCGCGGCCGTTCCCAGAACGAGGCCCAGGATGGTCTGCGCCCCGCTGTTGGCAATCGCATCATTGACCCTGGACAGATGGCCCCCCGCGATGTGCCCCGTTTCGTGGGCGATGACTCCGATCAACTGGCCCACGTTTCCGGCGCCCAGCAGGAGCCCGGTATTGAGGAACAACTTTTGCCCGCCGGCCACAAAGGCGTTGAGGGACTTGTCCTTGACGAGATAGATATCTATGGACGAGGGTTCGAGCCCGGCGGCCTCGAACAGTGGCGCCGCGTATGAGCGGATGATATTTTCTATTTCGGCGTCCCTGATGAACGTGATCTTCTGGGCATGGGAAACCGGCGGCCAGAGAAGGGCCGCCATGAACACGGCGGCGGACAGGCAAGGAATGCGTTTCATCAGGAATCCCATAGATCACGGCAAAGGTAGTGACGGCCGCAGGGTGCGTCAAATCGTTGCCGTGTTCCTGCTTCTCGGCGCCTGTTCGACGGCTAGCGAGGCGCCCAGGGGCACCATCGGCTTCGTCCGGGGATTCCTCGGCGGCGTGGCCGCGGACGAACCCAACGCCGCCTTGATCGGGCGCGATATCCTGTCGGCCGGCGGCTCGGCGGCGGATGCCGCGACCGCGACTTATTTCGCCCTTTCCGTCACCATGCCGTCGTCGGCCAGCCTCGGCGGCGGCGGGGTCTGCCTGGTCTACGATAACGGGAAAGGAACCACGGAAGCCCTGGATTTCCTGCCCCGCGGGCCCGGGGCCGTGGCCCAAGATACCGTCCGCCCCAACGCCGTTCCCGGCAATGTCCGGGGTTTCTTCGCCCTGCATTCCAAGTACGGACGCTTGCGCTGGGCGCAAATCCTGAGGCGGGCGGAGACCCTGGCCCGCTTCGGCATCCCGGTCTCGCGCGCCATCGCCCGCGACCTGGCGGCGGTGGAGGAATCCCTGATGGTCGTGCCGGAGGTGCGCCGCGTCTTCGGCAGGAAGGACGGCAAGGGCGCCGTCAGGGAACGGGATTTCCTGATTCAGGTTGACCTGGCCGGCGTCCTGTCGCGCCTGCGCAACAACGGGCCCGGAGATTTCTACCAGGGCAGGCTGGCGCGGCAACTGGTTGACGCCGCCAACGACTCGGGCGGATCGCTGAGGATCGAGGACCTGCGGGAATTCGCGCCCCGATGGCATGACACCCTCGAGGTCCCCTTCGGCGACCTGACGGTCCACTTTTCTCCACCGCCGCCGCCCGCCGGCGCCGTGGCGGCGGAAATGTGGCTCATGCTTGAAGACGGCGGCCGTTACCGGGACGCCGCCGAGAACGAGCGCCATCACTTGCTCGCCGAGGTTTCCCTGCGCGCCTTCGCCGACCGGGGGCGGTGGATGAGGGACGACGAGGGCAGCCGTCTTAAGCCCCAGGAACTGGTGTCTCCGGATCGCGTCAGCTCCCTGATGGCCGATTACCGCCCGGATCGCCACCGCCCGGCGCCGGCTCCCCTGCCCGCGCCCCGCCTGGAGAACCCGGCCGCCACCAGTTTCGTCGTGGTCGACCGGGAGGGCTCGGCGGTGGCCTGTACCGTGACCATGAACAACCTGTTCGGAAACGGCCAGATCGCCCGCGGAACGGGCATATTCCTGGCCGCCCTGCCCGGCCGGGGAGGGCGCGGTTTCACGTCGCTCGGGCCCATGCTGGTGATCAACCATAACGTCAGTCAGTTTTTCCTCGCCGCCGCGGCGTCGGGAGGGGTGACGGCCCCCGGCGCCATGATCGGGGTGGCGGCGAGGTCCCTGCTCGCCAAACAGTCCCTCGCCGAGGCCCTCGCCGCCAAGCGCCTGCACCACGGCGCCGTTCCCGACCTGACCTATTACGAAAAGGATATGAGCGAGACCGTGCTCGAGTCCCTGATCGGGCGCGGCCACAAGATCGGCGCCACCGTCCGCTTGGGACAGGTGAACGCCATCTGGTGCCCGGGCGGCCTTCCGAGGGCGCCCGAATCGTGCGCCACGGAGGTCGATCCCCGCGGCTACGGCCTGGCGGTAACCGCCGATCAATAGAGGGTGTCCCGATAGGGGGTGTCATGGTGTTGAAAATCGCCAAGCGGGGGACCATCCCCCCCTTCATCGTCATGGACGTGATGCGGGCCGCCAACGAACGCGCGGCAGGCGGCGGGGACGTGCTGCATCTGGAAGTCGGCCAGCCCGGCACCGGCGCGCCGGTGCCGGTCATCGAGGCGGCCAGGGAGGCCCTGGGCCGGGAGCTTCTGGGCTACACGGACGCCTTCGGCATCGAATCCCTAAGACGCCGCATCGCCAGGCATTATGCGGAAACCTATGGCGTGGACGTGGATCCCGGACGGGTGATGGTGACCACCGGATCGTCGGGGGCCTTCGTGCTGGCGTTTCTCGGCGCCTTCGAGGCCGGCGACCGGGTGGCCCTGGCCAGTCCCGGATATCCCGGCTACCGCAACATCCTCGAGGCCCTGGACGTGGAGCCGGTCGGCCTGCCGGTGGGCCCGGAGAGCAATTTCCAGCCCACGCCCGAGGTCCTGGAACGGGCTCCCAAGCGTCTCGACGGGCTGATCATCGGCAGTCCGTCCAACCCCACGGGAACCATGATCCACCGCCACCGCCTGCAGGCCCTGGTGGCGTATTGCCGGGATCAGGGAATCCGCCTGATTTCCGACGAAATCTACCACGGCATCACCTATGGCGAGGCGGCGGAGACGGCGCTCGCCTTCACCGACGAGGCGGTGGTGATCAACAGCTTCTCCAAGTATTACTCGATGACCGGCTGGCGGCTGGGCTGGATGGTCTTCCCCGAGCGGCTCTCGCGCTCCATGGAATGCCTGGCACAGAACCTCTA
>JADFTO010000025.1 GCA_022560215.1 Pseudomonadota bacterium
CCACTTTGCCAAAAGCAAGGTGGAACCGAAAAGGAAAATGGCCGAATTCAGGGTGTCCGAGGACGCCATGGTGGATGTGGGAACCGAACTGTCGGCGGCGCATTTCGTCGACGGGCAATTCGTCGATGTTTCCGGGACCTCCATCGGCAAGGGCTTTGCCGGCGTCATAAAACGCCATGGTTTTTCCGGGCTTGGGGCTTCCCATGGGGTTTCGCTCAGTCACCGTTCCCAGGGGTCCACCGGCCAATGCCAGGACCCGGGCAAGGTATTCAAGGGCAAGAAGATGGCCGGCCAGATGGGCAACGTCACCGTCACCACCCAGAACCTGGAAGTCGTCGGCACCGATCCCGAGCGCGGCCTGATCCTGGTCAAGGGCGCGGTTCCAGGCTCCAAGGGAGGCTACGTCCGAATCGCCGACGCGGTGAAAAAACCGTCTCCCGACGGATTGCCCTTTCCCTGCGCCATCCGTGGACAGGAAGCGGATTCATCGGCCGGGGACACTGACGAGGCCGCCGATGCGGCGCCCGAAGAATCAAAAGACGAATCAAAAGACGAGGGAAAAAAGGACTAACCGGCCATGCAGTGTGACGTCATCACCCTCGCCAACAAGAAAACCGGCACCATCGAACTCGACGATGCCGTGTTCGCCTTCGATGTCCGCCGCGACATTCTGGCCCGGGCCGTCAATTGGCAATTGGCCAAGCGGCGGGCCGGCACGGCCCATACCAAGGAACGGGGCGACGTCAAGGCGAGAAAGGGCAAGCCGTTCCGCCAAAAAGGCACCGGCCGGGCCCGTCAGGGAACGTCCGTGGCGTCGCAGATGCGCGGCGGCGGCGTGACCTTCGGGCCGAGAACCCGTTCTCATGCCCATAAGCTGCCGAAAAAAGTGCGGCTGCTGGCGCTCAAGTCGGCGCTCAGCGCCAAGCAGGCGGAAGGCAAGCTGGTGGTCCTGGATGAAGCCAAGCTGAAGGAAGGCAAGTCCGCCGTGCTGGCCAAGCATTTGACGAAACTGGACTGGGGCCGGGCCCTGGTCATCGACGGCGCCGAGGTGGACGCCAATTTTGCCCGCGCCGCCAGCAATATCCACGGCATCGACGTGCTGCCGAGCGGCGGCGCCAACGTCTACGACATTCTCAGGCGCGATACCCTTGTGCTGACCAAGGACGGGGTCGAGAAGCTGGTGGAGCGGTTGAAATGAGGAAATACAGACCGCCCAAGGCCAATCCCAGCCGCGAAAGGATATATGAGTTGATCCGTTCGCCCGTGGTGACGGAAAAGGCGACCCTGATATCCGAGTACAACCAGATCACCTTCTGGGTGCCCCTGGACGCGGATAAATTCGAGATCAAGGCGGCGGTCGAGGATTTGTTCAAGGTCAAGGTGACGGCGGTCAATACGCTTCGCCGAAAAGGCAAGGTCAAGAGCTTCCGGGGCCGCGTCGGGACCCAGAAGGAAACCAAGAAAGCCATCATCACCCTGGCCGAAGGCCAGTCCATCGATGTCATGGGAGGGGTGTAAAAGGTCATGGCGTTAAAAACATACAAACCCACCACCCCCGGCCGCCGCGGCCTCGTGCTCGTCGACCGGTCCGGGCTTTGGAAGGGCAAGCCGGAAAGGTCCCTGACCGAAGGACTCCGCGGCAAGGGCGGGCGCAACAACAACGGCCGCATCACCGCGCGGCGCCGGGGCGGCGGCCACAAGCGCCGCTACCGGATCATCGATTTCAAGCGCCTGAAGTACGATGTCGAGGCGACGGTGTCGCGCCTTGAATACGATCCCAACCGGACGGCCTTCATCGCCTTGATCAAGTACACCGACGGCGAACTCAGCTACATCCTGGCGCCGCAGCGGCTGCGCGAGGGCGATAAGGTTATTTCCGGCGAAACCGTGGACATCAAGCCGGGCAACGCCATGCCGATGCGGAACATTCCCGTCGGCACCATCATCCACAACGTCGAGATGAAGGTCGGCAAGGGCGGACAGATCGCCCGCTCCGCCGGCACCTACGTGCAGCTCATCGGCAAGGACCAGGGCTATGCCCAGTTGCGCCTGAAATCCGGCGAGTTGCGCATGGTCAGGGCCGAGTGCATGGCCACCGTCGGGGCCGTCTCCAACCCCGACCAAAAGAACATCAAGCTGGGCAAGGCGGGGCGCAAGCGCTGGCTGGGCAAGCGCCCGTCGGTGCGCGGCGTCGCCATGAATCCCATCGACCACCCCCACGGCGGCGGCGAGGGACGGACGTCGGGCGGCCGCCATCCGGTGACGCCCTGGGGCAAGCCCACCAAGGGTAAGAGAACCCGCAGGAACAAGAAGACGGACGCCTTGATCATGCGCCGCCGTCACAAGAGGAAATAATGGCACGTTCCGTCTGGAAAGGACCGTTCGTCGATGGCTACCTGCTGAAGAAGGCAGAGGAAGCGCGCACCTCGGGCCGCAACGATATCATCAAGACCTGGTCCCGGCGCTCGACCATCCTGCCCCAGTTCGTGGGCCTCACCTTCGGCGTCTACAACGGCCGCAAGTTCGTGCCCGTGCTGGTGACCGAGGACATGATCGGCCACAAGCTGGGCGAGTTCTCGCCCACCCGCACCTACTACGGCCACTCCGCCGACAAGAAGGCGAGAAGGGAATAGCCATGGGCAAGCGCTCCATCGAACGCAAGCTCGACGACACCGAGGCCATGGCCTTCGCCAAGCAGATTCGCGTCAGCCCCCAGAAGCTGAACCTGGTGGCCCGCACCATCCGCGGCAAGGACTGCGAGGCGGCCCTGGCGGAACTGCGCTTCTCCAGGCGGCGCATCGCCGGCGACGTGGTGAAGGTCCTGGAATCGGCCATCGCCAACGCCGAGAACAATCACCAGCTCGACGTGGACCGGCTGTTCGTGTCCGAGATCACCGTCGGCCGCGCCCTGGTCATGAAACGATGGCGGCCCCGGGCGCGCGGGCGCGTCAGCCAGATCATGAAGCCGTTCAGCAACCTCAGGCTCGTGGTCCGCGAACGCGAGGAGAAGGAGTAATGGGCCAAAAGGTCAATCCCATCGGGTTTCGTCTGGGCATCAACAGGACCTGGGATTCCCGTTGGTACGCCGAGGACAACTACGCCGACCTGCTGCACGAGGACCTGCGCATCCGCAGTTTTCTCCGCGACCGCCTGACCCAGGCGGGGGTTTCCAGGGTGGTCATCGAACGCCCCGCCAAGATGGCCCGGATCACCATCCACACGGCACGTCCCGGCGTCGTCATCGGCAAGAAGGGCGCCGACATCGAGAGGCTGCGCAGAGATATCGCCAAGATGACCGGATCGGACGTGCACGTGAACATCGTCGAGATCCGCAAGCCCGAGATCGAGGCCCAGCTGGTGGCCGACAACATCGCCCAGCAGATGGAACGGCGCGTGTCCATCCGCCGGGCCATGAAACGGGCCGTGCAGTCGGCCATGCGGCTCGGCGCATTGGGCATCCGCATCAACTGCGGGGGACGCCTGAGCGGGGCCGAGATCGCCCGCACGATCTGGTACCACGAAGGCCGCGTGCCCTTGCACACCATGCGCGCCCATGTGGACTACGGCGTCGCCACGGCCAAGACCACCTACGGCACGTGCGGGGTCAAGGTCTGGGTCTACAAGGGCGACGTCATGGCCCACGATCCCATGGCCATGGACAAGCAAGCCATAGAACAGCAGCCCGCGCGCTAGGAAAAAAAGAGTCATGCTCAGCCCCAAGCGATCGAAGTTCCGTAAGGCGCACAAGGGCCGTATCCACGGCCGGGCCAAGCGGGGAAGCGTGCTCAATTTCGGTTCATACGGACTGAAGGCGATCTCTCCCCAACGGGTGACCGCCCGCCAGATCGAGGCCGCCCGGCGGGCATTGACCCGGCACATGAAGCGCGCCGGGCGCGTCTGGATACGCATTTTCCCCGACGTGCCTGTGTCCCGGAAACCGGCCGAGGTCCGCCAGGGCAAGGGCAAGGGAACGCCGGAATACTGGGTCTGCCGGGTCAAGCCGGGGCGCATCATGTTCGAGGTCGACGGCGTCCCCAGGGACGTGGCCATGCGCGCCCTCGAGCTGGCCGCCGCCAAGCTTTCGCTGAGGACGCGGTTCGTCGCCCGCCTGGGCGAGGAGGACTGATTCCATGAAGGTGGCGGACCTGCGACCCAAGACCGATGACGAGTTGACGGACCAGATCCTGGAGCTCAGGAAGGAGTCCTTCAACCTCCGTTTCCAGGCGGCCAGCGGCCAGCTCGAGAACACCGCCCGCGTCCGTCAGGTGAGCCGTGACATCGCCCGCATCATGACTCTTCAGAACGAAAGAAAAGAGTAAGGAGCGCCGAATGCCGAGAAGAGTCCTACAAGGGATTGTGGTCAGCGACGGAATGGACAAGTCCATCGTCGTCAAGGTGGAGCGGAAGTTCATGCATCCGCTCTACAAGAAGTACATCCGCCGTTCCAAGAAATACATGGCCCACGACGAGGACAACAGCGCCAAGGTCGGTGACAGGGTGAGCATCCGCGAATGCCGCCCCCTGTCCAAACGCAAGTTCTGGGAGATCATCACCGCCGGCGCCTGACGGGGCGCGGACGGCAATCAAGGAATAGCGACCATGATCCAAACCGAGACCAAATTAAACGTTGCCGACAACTCCGGCGCCCGCCGGGTGCAGTGCATCAAGGTGCTGGGCGGGTCGCGGCGCAAGTACGCCTCGGTCGGCGACGTCATCGTCGTCACGGTCAAGGAGGCGATCCCCCGCGGCCGGGTCAAGAAGGGCGAGATCCTGCGCGCGGTCGTGGTGCGCACGGCCAAGGACATCCGCCGCGCCGACGGCTCCGTCATCCGCTTCGACAGCAACGCGGCCGTGCTCATAGACAAGCAGGGCGAACCCATCGGCACCCGCATCTTCGGACCCGTGACCCGGGAATTGCGCGCCAAGCGGTACATGAAAATCATATCCCTGGCGCCGGAGGTTCTGTGATGGCGGCATTATTCAAGAAGGGCGACAGGGTGATCGTCAGGACGGGCAAGGACAAGGGCAAGACGGGTGATATCCTGCGCGTCATGCCGAAAGAGAACCGGGTCCTGGTCCAGGGCGTCAACATGGTCAAGCGTCACACCCGGCCGGACCGCAACCAGGCGGGAGGGATCGTGGAAAAGGAAGCCAGCATCCATGTCTCCAACCTGGCCCACCCGGACCCCAAGACCGACAAGCCGACCAGGATCGGGTTTAGATTCCTCGAGGACGGCCGCAAGGTCCGCTACGCCAAGCAGTCCGGCGAAGTCATCGACAGTTGAATAGAGTATTGGAAATGACGCGCTTGAGGGAATTATATGAGGAAACCGTGAAACCGTCCTTGGTCGAGCGGTTCGGCTACGCCAACCCCATGCAGGTGCCGAGGCTGGACAAGATCGTCGTCAACATGGGCGTCGGCGAAGCCTCCCAGGACCGCAAGCTGATCGAGGGGGCGGTGGACGACATGGCCCTGATCACCGGGCAGAAACCGGTGATCACCAAGGCCAAGAAATCCATCGCCACCTTCAAGCTCCGCGACGGCATGACGGTGGGATGCATGGTCACCCTCAGGCGCCAGCGCATGTACGAATTCCTCGACCGCCTGATCAACGTGGCTTTGCCCAGGGTCCGCGACTTCCGCGAGCTGTCGCCGAGGAGTTTCGACGGCCACGGTAATTTCGCCATGGGGCTGAAGGAACAACTCGTGTTCCCCGAAATCGACTACGACAAGATGGACCGGATCCGCGGCCTGGACATCGTGATCTGCACAACGGCCCGCAGCGACGACGAGGCGAAGGCGCTGCTTCAGGGTTTCAACATGCCGTTCTCGGGCGGGGACCCGGAG
Source organism: Pseudomonadota bacterium (assembly GCA_022560215.1). Lineage (GTDB taxonomy): Bacteria > Pseudomonadota > Alphaproteobacteria > Rhodospirillales > 2-02-FULL-58-16 > JADFTO01. Next base: position 5,849 of record JADFTO010000025.1, read on the forward strand.
AAGGAGGCCGCGGAGGAGGCCGCCAAGAAGGCGGAGCTGGAAGTGGCCAAGCAGGCGGCCAGGGAAGCCGCGGCGGAGCTTGACAAGGGCGCGGAAGAGGCCGGCGATGAAGCCGGCGCAGAGTCCGGCGCAGAGTCCGGCGAAGAGGACAACGGAGACAGTCAGGATGGCTAAGAAAAGCATCATAGAGCGGAACAAGAAGCGGATTGCTTTGTCCATGCGCTACGCCGCCAAGAGGGCCCAATTGAAAGCCAAGGCGAAGGATCAGTCCCTGTCGCCCGAGGATCGCTTTCAGGCGCGGATAAAGCTGGCCGAAATGCCCCGCAACTCGTCTCCGGTGCGAACCCGCCTGCGCTGCGAGATCTCGGGACGCTCGCGCGGGAACTACCGCAAGTTCAAGCTTTCCCGGATCGCCCTCCGCGAGCTCGCGCTCAGGGGACAGATTCCCGGCATGGTCAAGTCCAGCTGGTAAGGGAGGATGCATATATGACAGACCCTATCGGCGACATGCTGACCCGGATCAGGAACGGGCAGAGGGCGCGCAAGAACAGCGTCACGGCGCCCGCCTCGAAGCTGCGCTCGAGCGTGCTCGAGGTGCTCAAGCGGGAGGGCTATATCCGCGGGTTTTCCCAGCACGAAGTGAGGCCGGGAATCAGCGAAATCAAGATCGAGCTCAAGTATCACGACGGCGATCCCGTGATCCGCAAGATCAACCGGGTATCGACCCCCGGCCGGCGTGTTTATTCCAAGATCAAGAACCTTTCCACGGTCTACGACGGCCTTGGCATCTCGATCCTGTCGACGCCCATGGGAGTCATGTCCGATAACGAAGCGCGCGACGCCAACGTCGGCGGCGAAGTGCTTTGCCAAGTGTTTTAGGGGAGACTCCCATGTCGCGCATCGGCCAGCTCCCCGTTCCCATTCCCGACGGCGTCACCGTCGAGATCGCGGGCCAGCTCGTGACCGCCAAGGGCAAGCTGGGGGAAGCCGTCATCACCCTCATGCCCGAGGTGGAAGTGAAACAGGATGACGGCCAGATCGTGGTCCGGCCCCGCAACGACAGCCTCCGCGCCAAGAAGATGTGGGGAACGGCCAGGAGCGTGCTCAACAATCTCATCGTTGGCGTAACCGAGGGTTTTACCCGCAACCTGGAAATCAACGGCGTCGGGTATCGCGCCAAGCTCGAGGGCAAGGAACTTGTCCTGCAACTCGGCTACAGCCACGAAGTGCGCTATTCCATTCCCGACGGACTGGACATCAAGTGCCCGGACCAAACCCATATCCAGATCAGCGGGAAGGACAAGCAGCGGGTGGGTCAGACCGCGGCCGAGATCCGCGCCTTCAGGCCGCCCGAACCCTACAAGGGCAAGGGCATCAAGTACGAGGACGAATACATCCTGCGCAAGGAAGGCAAGAAGAAGTAGGTCATGGCAAAAAACACCCAACTCTTTCGGCGGCGGCGGCGGCGCACCCGTCTCCAGATCGCCCGCCGCGGGGGGACGCGGCCGCGCCTTTCCGTGTTCCGCTCGGGCAAGCACATCTACGCCCAGGTCATCGATGACGCCAGGGGCGTGACCCTGGCGGCCGCGTCCAGCCTGGACGTGGGACTGAAGAAGAAGCTCAATACCTACGCCGACGTGAACGCGGCCGGGGAGGTCGGCAAGCTGATCGCCGGGAGAGCGCTCGACGCCGGCGTCAAGGAAGTGATTTTCGACCGCGGCGGCTATCTGTATCATGGCCGGGTGAAGGCCCTGGCCGCGGCGGCCCGCGAGGCCGGCCTGTTTTTCTAGGGAGTGATGGTCATGGCACAAGCGCCCGGCGCATCGAGAGGACGGAACCGGCAATCCCGCGAGGATCCGGAACTGCTGGACAAGCTCGTCCACATCAACCGCGTGGCCAAGGTGGTGAAGGGCGGCCGTCGGTTCTCCTTCGCCGCCCTGGTGGTGGCCGGAGACGGCAACGGCCGGGTCGGATTCGGAACCGGCAAGGCGAAAGAGGTCCCGGAAGCCATCCGCAAGGCCACCGAACAGGCCAAGCGCAAGATGATCCGCGTGCCCCTTCGCGACGGCCGCACCCTGCATCACGACGTGACGGGCCGGTTCGGCGCCGGCAAGGTGGTGGTCCGCAGCGCGCCGCCGGGCACCGGCATCATCGCCGGCGGGCCCATGCGCGCCGTTTTCGAGACTCTCGGCATGCAGGACGTGGTCGCCAAGTCCATCGGCACCTCCAACCCCCACAACATGATCAAGGCGACTTTCGACGCCTTGCAAAACACCGCCACTCCCAAGAGCGTCGCGGCCCGCCGCGGCAAGAAGGTCGGCGACATCATCTCCCGCCGCGGCTCCAGGAAAACCGTGGCGGCCAAGGAAGCCGCTAAGGACTGATCCATGGCAGGGAAGAAGACAATCACGGTCACCCAAACGGGGAGCCCCATCGGCCGGCCGAAGGATCAGCGGGCGACCCTGGTCGGTCTCGGACTCAACAAGATGCACAGAAGCCGCACCCTCGAGGACACGCCCGCCGTTCGCGGCATGATCGCCAAGGTCCTCCACCTGGTCAGGGTCGAGGAAGCGGACTGAATGGGATGCGAAGGCAATGAAACTCAACCAGTTGAGAGATAATCCCGGCTCCCGCAAGGCGGCAAGGCGGCTGGGCCGGGGCAATGGCTCGGGCCGGGGCGGCACCTCGGGACGCGGCCACAAGGGCCAGAAGTCCCGCAGCGGCGTTTCCCTGTTGGGTTTCGAGGGCGGCCAGATGCCCCTCTACAGGCGGTTGCCCAAGCGCGGATTCAAGAACCCCTTCCGCAAGAACTACGCCGTCGTCAACATCGGATCGCTCCAGCGCGCCGTCGACGCGGGCAGGCTGGATGCCTCCAAGCCCGTCAGCGAAGAAGCCGTCCTGGCGGCGGGCCTGGTCAAGAACCGCCGCGACGGTGTCAGGCTCCTGGCCAAGGGAGCGCTCAACGCGAAGCTGACCATCGAGGTGACAGGCGCTTCCGAGGCCGCCAAGGCCGCCGTCGCCGCCGCCGGCGGCAAGGTCGTCGTGACCGGGCGGGAGGACGCCAAGGCCAGGAAAGCCGAGAAGGCCGAACAGGCCGCTGCCAGGAAAGCCGGGAAAGTGGAGAAAGCCGAACGGGCCGCCGCCGGCAAGGAAGGCAAGGAAGAAAAAGAAACCAAGGCCGGCAAGAAGGGCGGGAAAGATAAAGCCGGCAAGGCCAGCGAGGTCGCCGGCAAGGCCGACGAGGCCAAAAAAGCCGACAAAGGCGAAAAATCCGGCAAGCAAGACAAGGGCGGAGAAGACGCCGCCGGCGAGGGGGAGGGCTGATGGCGTCGGCCGCCGAACAGTTCGCCAGCAACCTCAATCTCGGGGCCTTCGCCAAGGCCACCGAGTTGAAAAAGCGCCTATGGTTCACCCTCGGCGCCTTGATCGTTTACCGGCTGGGCACTTACATCCCGTTGCCGGGAATCGACCCGGTGGCCCTCAAGGACATATTCGAACGGAACGCCGGCGGCATCCTCGGCATGTTCGACATGTTCGCGGGCGGGGCACTGAGCCGCATGACCATCTTCGCGCTCAACATCATGCCCTACATCACGGCCTCCATCATCATGCAGTTGATGACGGCCGTCTCGCCCCATATGGAGGCGCTCAAGAAGGAAGGGGAGGCGGGGCGCAAGAAGATCAACCAATACACCCGTTACGGCACCGTTCTGATCACGGCGTTGCAGGCCTACGGCATAGCCGTCGGCCTCGAGGGCATGCAGTCGAGCGCCGGTTCCGCGGTCATCAATCCGGGCCTGTTCTTCCGCTTCACCACGGTGGTGACCCTGGTGGGCGGCACCATGTTCCTGATGTGGCTCGGCGAACAGATCACGGCGCGCGGCGTCGGCAACGGGATTTCCCTGATCATCTTCTCAGGCATCGTCGCCAACCTGCCCAGCGCCCTGGCCGGGACCCTGGAGTTGGGCCGCACCGGGGCGCTGTCGACGGTGTTCATCATCTTCCTGCTGATCATGGCGGTGGGCGTGATCTTCTTCATCGTCTTCATCGAGCGGGCGCAGCGCCGCATCATCGTCCAGTATCCGAAGCGTCAGACGGGCAACCGCATGTACGGCGGGGAGAGCTCGCACCTGCCCTTGAAGATCAACACGTCGGGCGTCATCCCCCTGATCTTCGCCAGTTCCATCCTGCTCATGCCGATCACGATCATCGGCTTCTCGGCGAGCCAGGGACCGGACTGGGTGACCACCATTAGCGCCTATCTGGGGCGCGGCCAGCCCCTCTATCATGCGATATTCGTCTCCCTCATCGTGTTCTTCGCCTTCTTCTACACGGCGGTCGTGTTCAACCCGACGGAGACGGCGGACAACCTCAAGAAATACGGCGGCTTCATCCCCGGCATCCGCCCCGGCAAGAACACGGCCGAATACCTGGACCGGGTGCTGACCCGGCTGACGGTGGTCGGCGCCGCCTACCTGGCGGCGGTGGCTCTCCTGCCCGAGATCCTGATAGCCAAGTACTCGGTGCCGTTCTTCTTCGGCGGCACCAGCCTTTTGATCGTGGTCACCGTGACCATGGACACGGTGACCCAGATCCAGTCCCACCTGTTGGCCCATCAATACGAGGGGCTGATCAAGAAATCCAAGCTCAGGGGCCGGCGGGGGTGATCATCGTCATCCTGGGAACGCCGGGATCAGGCAAGGGAACCCAGGCCAGGCGGTTGGCCGAACGTGGCAACATCATTCAGCTTTCGACCGGCGACATGCTGCGCGCCGAGGTCGCCCGGGGCAGCGACCTGGGACTCAAGGTGAAGAAGATCATGGAGTCAGGCGACCTGGTTTCCGACGACATCATCCTCGACATGATCGCCGAGCGCATCGGCCGGGACGATTGCCGGAACGGTTTCATCCTCGACGGGTTCCCCCGCACCACGCCCCAGGCGGAGGCCCTGGACGGGATGCTGGCCGAGCGGGGCCTGACCATCGATCACGTCTTCGAGCTGGAGACCGATGACGATATCCTGGTGGAGCGCATCTCCGGCCGCTTCACCTGCGCCGCCTGCGGGGCCCTTTACCACGATAGATTGAACCCGCCCCGGGTCACGGAGGTCTGCGACGAATGCGGCGGCGCCACCTTCAACCGGCGCGCCGACGACAACGCCGAAACGGTGCGCCAGCGGCTCCTGGCCTATCACGAGCAGACGGCGCCGGTTCTCGCCTACTATCACGACAAGGGCGCCTTGCGGGGCATCGACGGCATGGCCGGCATCGACCAAGTGACTGGGCAATTGAATGAAATTACGGGTTAGGGGAGTACGGTTCTTGGGACCCAAGCAGGGTGCCGAATTGAGCCGAAGCCAGCGTGTTGACTTGAAACCGGGAGCGACTATAATCGCGCCTCCTCGGTGGGCCGTTTTCGTTCAAAACCAGGGTTTAGCGTTAGAATCCAAAGTTAAGGAGGGTCAGCTTTGGCGCGTATAGCCGGCGTAAACATTCCGACCCAGAAGCGGGTCGTGATCGCGCTGACCTACATTCACGGAATCGGCCGGACCAAGGCCCGGGAAATCTGCGACAGGGTCGCCATCCCGTCCGAACGGCGGGTCAACGAGCTTACCGACGATGAGTTGGTGCACATCCGCGAGGCCATCGACAGCGACTATCAGGTAGAGGGCGAACTCCGGCGCGAGGTGGCCATGAACGTAAAAAGGCTCATGGACCTTGGCTGTTACCGGGGGCTCAGGCATCGCCGCGGCTTGCCCGTTCGCGGACAGCGCACCCATACCAATGCGCGTACCCGCAAGGGCCCCGCCAAGGCCATCGCCGGCAAGAAGAAAGTGGCCAGGTAATACCATGGCGAAGACAGCCACCCGCCGCCCCCGCCGCAAGGAACGTAAGAACATCGCTTCGGGCGTGGCCCATGTGAACGCCACGTTCAACAACACCATGATCACCATCACCGACGCCCAGGGCAACACCATCGCCTGGTCCTCGGCCGGCAGCCAGGGATTCAAGGGATCGCGCAAATCGACCCCCTATGCCGCCCAGATGGCCGGAGAGGATGCGGGCCGCAAGGCCATGGAACACGGCATGAAAACCCTGGAAGTGGAGGTCAAGGGCCCGGGATCGGGCCGTGAATCGGCTCTGCGCGCCTTGCAGGCCGTGGGTTTCACCATAACGGCCATCCGTGACGTGACGTCCATCCCCCATAACGGGTGCCGTCCCCGCAAGCGCCGCCGGGTCTGAGGCGGCTTAAATCTTTGAAGCCCGGCCCCGCGCCGGGAAATCCGATGGTTCATCAAATCACAAAAGAGGTACCACTCTTGATTCAGAAGAACTGGCACGAACTCATCAAGCCCCCCAAGCTGGACGTGGTTCCGGGCGCCGATCCGCGGCGCACGGCCACCATCGTCGCCGAGCCCCTGGAGCGGGGTTTCGGACTGACGCTGGGCAATTCGCTTCGGCGCATCCTGTTGTCCACGCTTCAGGGGGCGGCCGTGACCGCCGTGCAGATCGACAACGTCCTGCACGAATTCTCATCCATACCCGGCGTCCGCGAGGACGTCACCGACATCGTGCTCAACATCAAGTCCATGGGCCTCCGCATGAGCGCCGAAGGACCCAAGCGGATGACGCTCAAGGCCAAGAAGCCGGGCGAGGTGACGGCTTCCATGATCGAGACCGGACCCGATATCGAGATCATGGACCCGGACCTGGTCATCTGCTCCCTGGACAAGGGCGCCAGCATTTCCATGGAAATGACCGTGGAACACGGCAAGGGCTACGTGCCGGCGGCGCAGAACCGGCCCGAGGATTCGCCCATCGGCCTGATCCCCGTGGACGCCGTGTTTTCCCCGGTGCGCAAGGTCGCCTACAAGGTGGAGAATACCCGCGTCGGGCAGGTCACGGACCACGACAAGCTGTCCCTGGAAGTCACCACCAACGGCGCCGTCCGTCCCGACGACGCGGTGGCGCTGGCCGCCAGGATCCTTCAGGACCAGTTGCAGCTCTTCATCAACTTCGAGGAGCCGCAGGTGGCCGTGGCCGAGGAACAGACGGACGAGCTGCCCTTCAACAAGAATCTCCTGCGCAAGGTGGACGAGCTGGAGCTCTCGGTGCGCTCGGCCAACTGCCTGAAGAACGACAACATCATCTATATCGGTGATCTCGTCCTGAAGACGGAATCCGACATGCTCAGGACTCCCAATTTTGGCCGCAAATCCCTGAACGAGATCAAGGAAGTGCTCATCCAGATGGGGCTGCACCTGGGCATGGAGATCGTCAACTGGCCGCCCGAGAACATCGAGGAGCTGGCCAGGAAGCTCGAGGAACCCTACTAAGGAATTGCAGCCGCCCCGTCTCGGGGGGGCAAGGATGTATCGCCATGCGCCACCGCCTGAGCGGCCGCAAATTAAACCGCACCAGTTCCCACCGCAAGGCCATGTTCTCCAACATGGCTGTGTCCCTGCTCACCCACGAGCAGATCACGACCACCCTGCCCAAGGCCAAGGAACTGCGCCGGGTGGCCGACAAGATGATCACGCTCGCCAAGCGCGGCGGCCTGCACGCCCGCCGCCAGGCCCTGTCGTTCCTCGCCGACAAGGGGGTGGTGGGCAAGCTGTTCGGGCCCCTGGCGGAACGCTACAAGGACCGCCCCGGAGGCTACACCCGGGTGCTCAAAGCCGGTTTCCGATACGGCGACAGCGCGCCCATGGCCGTCATCGAACTGGTGGACCGGGACCCGGACGCCAAGGGCGCGGAAGACAAGGCCCGGGTCGTCGCCGAGGAGGAAGCCATGGAGGCCGAGGCCAAATAGGCCACGCCCCGCCTCCGTCCCGTTTTCTAAGGCACCATCAGTTCCTTCACCTTGGCGATCACCGCGTCCCCGTCGAGGCGGGCGACGCACGGAAAGACCCCATCTTCGGCCGGCAGCACGCAAATGCCCAGACACCCCTCGCAGGGCATGGAGTGGTACACGAAATGGGCGTTCGACGGCGCGATCGCGGGATCGTAGGGGACGATCTCGCCGACGAAGGCGGCGCTGGCGAGACACAGTGTCGGCGCGCCAACGGCCACCGCCAAGTGCATGAGCGCCGTGTCGACGGAGATCACCAGCCGGGCGGCCCTCAAGAGAGGCACCAGGTCGGCGAAGGTGGACTGATCGAATTCCACGCCCGGCAGCTCCAGCAGCGGCAGGAACTCCGGATTGCGTTCCAGGTCCCCTGGGGTCCCGGTGACGACCACCCGGCGGCCCGCGGGCAGGGCCTCGATGATGCGCGCATACAGGCTCGCCGGACTTTGCTTCTCCCTCACCGCCGAGAAGGGCTGGACGAGCACCGTCGGCGCCTCCGGTTCCTCGGGCGGCGGCTGTCCGGCTTCGGGCAGCCGCACCATCGGCGGAGGCCGGGTCTCGCCGGTGAGCCAATCGGCGAAGCGGGTCCAGCGCACCACCTTGTCCAGGCGCGGCGGCCCGCTGTCGTAGAGGCGTTTATAGAGGCCGCGGTTCCGCCTCAGCGCCCGGTCGTACTTGGCCCATGGGCGGGGTTCCATGGCCAGGGTTTCGGGCGCCGCGCAGGCGGCGACAAGGGCCTCGTCCAGATATGGATGGCGTAGGTAGTCGCAGCTCACCACCAGGCGGTAATGGGCGTCGAACAACTCGTCGCAGGTGCGCCGGCGGTACCCCAGGTCCTTCATGAGCCGTCCGAAGTCCACGCTCCGGACCTCGACGCGCTGGGGAAAGACGAACGTCATCCTGGTTGCGTCGCCACGCACCAGCACGCTCACCCGCTCGCCGCCGGCCGCCAGGTCCAGGAACCGGGGAAGGATCAGGGCGAACAGGACCATGTCCCCGAGCCCGCCGCACGATAGCAACAACACGCCCGACGCCTCGCCCGCGCGTGTCCGCCGCTTGCGTCTCCAGCCCAGGTACAGGTCCAGGAGTTGGAAAGGCTTGATCATCTACCCCACTCATATCAATAGGCGGCGTAGGATTTCTCTTCAACCAGGCGCGAGCCAAGGAGCTCGTTGATTTGGCGTTTTACTCGCGAGCGCCGGTCGTTCGTCATGTAAACCCCCCGCGCCAGCTCGACGAAGGAGGGGCCGAAGTCCTTGTTCCGCTCGCAGTCGCGGATGTCGTCCTCGATCTCCCACAGGCGGCCGTTGATCTCCTTGAGCTCGGCCGTCAGCGAGTCGAGTTCCGGGGACGCCGGAACAGCGGCGTCGCGGGTTGCCGCGAGGGTTTCCAGATCGGTCCGCACGTTGGCGATCTTGGCCGCGTCGTCCAGGCGTTCCAGCTTGATCTCCAGAATCGTGATCTTGTCGATCAGCTCGCCGGGCGAGATGTTCGCGAATAGGGACGTGAGCACCGGATACCCTCCTTTAGAGCAATCTCCATTCAAATGGAATCTCTCTCATCCCGCATTTGGCCGCTCAAGCGCCGCTTGAGCCTCAAAGCCGGTTCCAATTGATCGGAAACGGTCCGGCGAATCGGTACTATCATATTGACCCGGGCGAAGCATTCCCCAATTTCACGGATGAACCGGTTTCGCGCCGGATGTTAAACTGCTCCACCGCCGGTCGCTAAAGCATTTTCCGCCTAAGTGGAATCATGCGATAAGCCCGCGCAGGTCGAGAGCGGCCAGAGGCAGAACTTAGGAGCGATTACATTTGAATGGAATTCGCTCTCAGGGCGAATCAGAGGAAACCATGACCGGACCAAGCACGGCTTTCCGTATCGCGGCCCTGGCCTTCGTTGCGGCCTTTCTCGCGACGCCCGCAATCACCGCCGAGGTGCCCCAGTCCGCCGACCAGATCAGGCTTACCTTCGCGCCCCTGGTCAAGAAGGCGGCCCCGGCGGTGGTCAACGTCTACAGCCGCAAGGTGGTGAAGCGCCGCCAGGTGTCGCCGCTGTTCAACGATCCCTTCTTCCGCCGTTTCTTCGGCAAGGGATTCGGTTTGGGGCTGGAGAGGCCCCGGGTCCAGAACTCGCTGGGTTCCGGCGTCATCGTCCGCTCGGACGGCCTGATCGTCACCAACGAGCACGTGATCGAGGGCGCCGACCAGATCACCGTGGTGCTGGCCGACAGGCGTGAATTCGACGCCATGATCGTGGGCACGGACGAGCGCACGGACCTGGCCGTGCTCGAAATAGACACGGGCGGCGAGGAGCTGCCCTTCCTCGAGTTCCGAAATTCCGACGATCTCGAGGTGGGCGACCTGGTGCTGGCCATCGGCAATCCCTTCGGCGTCGGCCAGACGGTGACCAGCGGCATCGTCTCGGCCGTGGCCAGGACGCAAGTGGGTATCTCGGACCTCAATTTCTTCATCCAGACCGACGCCGCCATCAACCCGGGCAACTCGGGCGGGGCGCTGGTGACCATGGACGGCAAGCTCGTCGGCATCAACAGCGCCATCTTCTCCAAGAGCGGCGGGTCGTTGGGGATCGGTTTCGCCATACCATCCAACATGGTGCGCTCCGTCATCACCGGCCTGGGCCAGGGCGGCCGGCTGGTGCGGCCGTGGCTGGGCGCGGGCGGCCAGCAGGTGAGCGCCGACATGGCCGTCTCCCTCGGCATGGAGCGCCCGGCCGGGGTGCTCATCAACGACGTCTATGATCGCGGCCCCGCCGACCGCGCCGGGCTGGAGGTGGGGGACGTGGTCCTCGCCATCAACGGGCGGCGCGTCGACGATCCTCAGGGCCTGAAATTCCGCATCGCCACCTTGGGCGTGGGGGAGAGTGCGGAACTGACCATCTGGCGCCGGGAACGGGAAAGGACCCTCCGGCTCGCCCTGGTGGCGCCGCCGGAAGACCCCCCCCGTGACGTCACCGACCTCGCCGGGCCGCACCCGCTGTCCGGGGCCACGGTGGCCAACATGTCGCCGGCCCTTGCCGACGAGTTGGGCCTGGACGCCTTCGGGCCCGGCGTTTTCATCATGGGCATCCGCCGGGGCAGCCCCGCCGCCCGCCTGCGATTCCGCAAGGGAGATTACGTGCTCGCCGTCAACGGCAGGGACGTGGATTCCGTCGGCCGCCTGGCCAGGATGATGGAGAATCGGGCCGATCGGTGGCGGATCACCTTCCGCCGCGCCGGCAGGACCCGCAACATGGTCATCAACCGATGATACCAAGGATCGCTGATAATGACCCATAGAGACGGCTTACCAAGGTTTTCGGCCTTAAGCGTGCGTTGCCGCGATGCGGGGCATCGCAAAGCGTGCGCGACGACGTCCGAAAGCCTTGGTAAGCCGCCGTTCCGGTCGCGTAGGCGGCCCGTCGGAGGGCGTCGGAAAGCTTTGACGATGCACCGCATCGCCGGCAGCATTCCTCCTACCCG
>JADFTO010000201.1 GCA_022560215.1 Pseudomonadota bacterium
TAGCGGAGATTTCTGGCATGCCCTTCGATAAGGTGAGCCTGGAGCTGCGGATTGTATAACGTACACTCTTCACCTTCACAGACGAACTAGGGAATCGGGCCACTTGGTCCGGTTCCCTTGGGTTTTTTGGAAAGTGTAAAATATCATTTCCGATAGCCGCTGAAGAGGCCATATCCACTTCAAGTCAAAACAAGCATTCCAATGCGTGGCTTCCAAAGCTCCGCAATGTGGCCTGAAAGCCGACCCTCGGTTTATGACTCCACGCCCTAACCCTCCCCCTTGAGCCCGCTTTCCATGGCCGCCGTCAGGCGCCGGGAGAAGGCGCCGGGGTCGGGCACCGGCTCGCCGGCCGCGATGCGCGCCTGATCCAGGAGCAAGTGCGCCGAGTCGGCCAGGGCGCCGTCCTCGCCGGACTCCGCCAGCTCGCCCAGGCGCCGGATCAGGGAATGGCCGGGGTTGATCTCCAGCACGCGGAGGGTGGCAAGGTCGCCCTGCAACTGCTGGTGCTGCCTGAGCATGCGTTCCAGGTGCATGTCCATGTCGCCTTCGTCGGCGACCAGGCAGGACGGGCTGTCGGTAAGGCGGCCCGATACCCGCACCTCCTTCACCGCATCGCCGAGCGCGTCTTTGAGGGCGGCGCAGAGGCCGTCGAGGGCGGGCGCCTCCTGCTTTTTCTTCTTGTCTTCTTTTTCGTCGTCCTTGTCCTTGGCCTCGAACTTGTCCAGGTCGGCGCCCCCCCGGGTCACCGACTTGAAGGGCTTTCCCTGGTATTCGCCGACGGCGGAAATCCAGAAATCGTCGATGGGATCGGTGAGAAGCAGGACCTCGATGCCCCGCTCGCGGAAGCCCTCGAGCTGGGGGCTCCCGGCCAGCCTGCCTGAGTCCTCGCCGGTGATGTAGTAGATGGCGTCCTGGCCTTGGGCCATGCGCCGCACGTAGTCGTCCAGGCTGGCCAGCCCCTCCGAGCCCGTGGTGGCGAAGCGGGCGAGGACCAATATCCTGTCCCGGTGGGCGGGGTCCTCGTAGATGCCCTCTTTCAGGACGGCGCCGAAGTTGCCCCAGAATTCGGCGTAGCCGTCGGGCTGTTTTTCCGCCTTCTTCTTGAGCTGCCCCAGGATCCTCTTCACCAGGCCGGAGCGGATCTTGGCCAGCTTGGGATCGTTCTGCAGCGTCTCGCGGCTGATGTTCAGCGCCAGGTCCTCGGAGTCCACGATGCCGCGCATGAAACGCAGGTAGGCGGGCAACAGGCCCTCGCAGTCGTCGGTGATGAACACCCGCTTGACATAGAGCCTGACCCGCTGCTTGCGCTCCGCCTGGTGGAGGTCGAAGGGCCGGACCGACGGGATGAACAGCAGGTTGATGTAGGACAGCACCCCTTCGACCCGGTTGTGCAGCACCATCCAGGGGTCGTCGAAGGCGTGGCCCGCGTGGTGGTAGAATTCCTTGTACTGGTCCTCCGTTATTCCCTTCTTGTCCCGGGTCCAAAGCGCGCTGGCCTCGTTGACGGTATCCTCGCCGAGCAGGATGGGGATGGGGATGTGGTCCGAATAGGTCTTGACCAGGTGGCGCAGGCGGTCGGGATCGGTGAATTCCTTCTCCCCCTTGGCCAGGTGTACCGTCACGGTGGTGCCCGGGCCCTCCCGTTCGGCCTCCTCGATGGTGAAGCTCCCCTTGCCGTCCGACGTCCACAGCCAGGCCCCGTCGCCGCCCGCCTTCCGGGTCAGGACCCGGACCTGGTCCGCCACCATGAAGGCGGAATAGAAGCCGACGCCGAACTGGCCGATCAGGGCCCGGTCCTTGGCGGCGTCGCCGCTGAGCTTGTCCAGGAAGGCCTGGCTGCCCGAGCGCGCGATGGTGCCCAGCATGTCCACCAGGTCATCGTGGTCCATGCCGATGCCGTTGTCGGCGACCGAGAGCGTCCTGGCCTTCTTGTCGGGCGCCAGGGTGATCTGGAATTCGCCATCGCCCAGGCCGGGCTCGGTGAGGGCGGCGTAGCGCCGGCGGTCGCAGGCGTCGGATGCGTTGGAGATCAGCTCGCGGACGAAGATCTCCTTGTGGCTGTAGAGCGAGTGGGCGACGATGTCGAGCAGCTTGCCCACTTCGGCCTGGAAGGTGAACGTTTCCTTGGACATGGCTTCCCCTGCCTTAGATGATTTACAGCACGTGATATGTGGCGCTGGGGCCGGTGCCGCAAGGCCCGGGACATGAAACTCAGCCTCCCGCCTTGACGAAATACCCCCCGTCTTCGCACTCTAGGCGCGTGGAGGGGCCGTCATGGGCGAGCCGACCAAGGAACACCGGCGCCTGCTTGCCGAGATCGAGGGCGAGGCCCGGGACACCAAGTGCTGGACCGGGCGCGAGGCCTTTTCCGGCGCCGTCATGGAAGCCATGGCCCGGGTCCCCCGGCACGAGTTCGTGCGCCCCGGAGACGAGGCCGCGGCCTACGTCAACCGGCCCCTTGGCATCGGCCACGGACAGACCATCTCCCAGCCCTATATCGTGGCGGTGATGACCGATTTCCTCGACCTCGGGCCCGCCGACAGGGTGCTCGAGATAGGCACCGGCAGCGGCTACCAGGCCGCCGTGCTGGCCGAGGTCTCGGGGCGCGTCTACACCGTCGAGGTGATCGAGTCCCTGGCCCGCGCCGCGGATGCGCGCCTGCGCCGCCTCGGCTACGACACCGTCGAGGTGCTGACCGGCGACGGCAACCAGGGCTGGCCCGAGGAGGCGCCGTTCGACGCGGTCATGGTCACCGCCGCGCCCCGGGCCATCCCCGACGCCCTGGTGGAGCAGCTGAAGGTCGGCGGCCGCATGGTCATCCCCATAGGCCGGGCGCACTGGACCCAGACCCTCTATCTCGGCGTCAAGGGGGAGGACGGCAAGCTGAGGGCGAACAAGACCCTGCCCGTCGCCTTCGTGCCCCTGGTCGGGAAGGGGGAATAGGGGGGCGCGGCGCGGGGATGTAAGATATCCTTACTCCGGGGTCCGGGGACTTGCCTTGCCCCGCCTCCATCCGCCATCCTTTCGCCCATGGACATGACCACGCCCCGGGCCCGTATCGTCGCCGTGCTCGGCCCCACCAACACGGGCAAGACCCACCTGGCCATGGACCGCATGCTGGGCCACCGGAGCGGCATGATCGGATTCCCGCTGCGCCTGCTGGCCCGGGAGAACTACGACCGCGCCGTGGACCTGAAGGGACGGAGTCAGGTCGCCCTGATCACCGGCGAGGAGAAGATCGTGTCCCCGGGGGCGCGCTATTTCCTGTGCACCGTGGAATCCATGCCCGTGGACCGGCAAGTCGCCTTCCTCGGCGTCGACGAGATCCAGATGTGCGCCGATCCCGACCGGGGGCATGTGTTCACCGACCGCCTGCTAAACGCTAGGGGGCAGGACGAGACCATGTTCATGGGGGCCGAAACCATCCGGCCCCTGATCCGCCGCCTGGTGCCCGAGGCCGAGTTCCTGTCCCGGCCCCGGTTCTCGACTCTCACCTACTCAGGTCCCCGCAAGGTCACCCGCCTCGCCCCGCGCAGTGCCGTGGTCGCCTTCTCCGCCGCCGACGTCTACTCCCTCGCCGAGCTGGTGCGCCGCCACCGCGGCGGCGCGGCGGTGGTGCTGGGATCGCTCAGCCCGCGCACCCGCAACGCCCAGGTGGCCATGTACCAGGCCGGCGAGGTGGACTACCTGGTGGCCACCGACGCCATCGGCATGGGGCTCAACATGGACGTGGACCACGTGGCCTTCGCCGGCACGCGGAAGTTCGACGGCCGCCATCTCAGGGACCTGACGCCGCCGGAGCTGGCCCAGATCGCCGGGCGTGCCGGGCGCCACATGAACGACGGCACCTTCGGCACCACGAACAACATCGGGCCCCTCGACGCCGACACGGTGGCCAGGATCGAAAACCACCACTTCGAGCCCCTGAAGTTCCTCTGCTGGCGCAACCCGGACCTCGATTTCTCGTCCCTGGCGGCGCTCCAGAAAAGCCTCACCGAACCGCCGCGAACGCCGGGGCTTATCAAGGCCCGCGAGGCCGCCGACGAGCAGGCGCTCCGCCACCTGGCCCGGGACCCGGAAATCGCCGCCCGCGCCGCCACCCCGGCCAGCCTCCGCCTGCTGTGGGACGTGTGCCGGATTCCCGATTTCGGCAAGGTCATGAGCGAAGCCCATTGCCGGTTACTCGGCGCCATTTATGAGCACCTGAGCGGACCCGGCGGCCGCCTGCCGAAGGACTGGATGGCGGCCCAGGTGACGCGGCTGGACCGCGCCGACGGCGGCATCGAGACCCTGTCCGCGCGCATCGCCGCCATCCGCACCTGGACCTATGTTTCCCATCACCCGGACTGGCTCGACGACGCCCCGGGCTGGCAGGAGCGGACCCGGGCCATCGAGGACAAGCTGTCCGACGCCCTGCACCGGGGCCTGACGCAGCGCTTCGTCGACAAGCGCGCCGCCATCCTGGTCAAACGCATCAAGGAGCGGGACCGATTGCTGGCCGCCGTCGACGGATCGGGCGAGGTCACCGTCGAGGGCCATTGCGTCGGCCGGCTGGAAGGCTTCCGCTTCGTGCCCGACGAGGATGGCGGGGGGTTGGGCGGGGATTTCGAGGGCGCCGCCGCCAAGGCGGTGTCGGGCGCCGCCGAGAGGGCGCTCAGGGACGAGATCGCGTCGCGGCTGAAAATCCTCGAGGCCGACGCCGACGATAAATTCGAATTAACACCCGACGAGAGCGGCTGGCCCCGGCGCATCGCCTGGCGCGGCGCCGCCGTGGCCCGGCTTGCCGCCGGGCCGTCGGCC
>JADFTO010000202.1 GCA_022560215.1 Pseudomonadota bacterium
CGGCGTGGTGGGCTTCCTCAGCGACGCGTCGCGCCACGGGGCCGTGATCGTGATTTGACCGCGCCATGGCCGGGACGCCGTTCCAGGCGGGCCGGGATCGGCCCGGACCGAGGCTTCCCCGGGGCCGGGCGACTGTCGCTCCCCTGATGGCTGGCGCCTATTCCTGCTCCCCGTTCCGGTAGATCTTCTCGCCGATGAAGCAGTCCACCTTGGCCCGGGATGGATGCCAGGCGGCGAGCTCGAGGCGCGGCCGGGCGCCGGCGATCTCGCGCAGGAGCTTACGGCGGATGGCGCGGGCCATCTGGATTCTTTCCGTCACGGGTAAGACGAAGGCCCCCGGGCCGCCGATCACGCAGTCGCGGTAATAGTCGGCGAGCCCGTCCCCGCCCGTGTACAAATAAAGCCGCGGCTTGAGGAGCAAAGGCAGCCCGTTGATGACGATGCGCCGGGCGAGGACCGCGTCGCGCGCCATCTCCACCGGGGTGCCGTGCTTGTTGGCGCCGTCGCCCGAGACGTCGATGACGCGCCGCTTGCCCTCGATCCCGTTGCCGTCGAAGAGATCGGCGGAGAATTCGAGCCCGCCGGAAATGGAGGTTCCCCGGATGAAGGCCCGGGGGACGGCGGCGAGGACCTCGGCGAACGCCAGCGCGCTCTCCGCGCCGTCGATGATGCGCCAGGGAATGGTCACCACCTGGGAGGCCGGTCCCGCCCATTCAACGTAAGCCACGGCGATTCGCCCGAGGTACCCGGACCCGATGGTGCTGATGACCTGGGGATGGCGGAACGCCGCCACGTAACCGTGGCGTTGCAGGGCATGCTCGTCTTCGTCCATGGAGCCCGACACGTCGACGGCCAGCACCAGCTCCAGGTCCACGGCCGTCTCCTGGGCATCGCCCCCGGACGCGAACGAGAAGCAAAGGACGGCCAGCAATCCCAAGAAACGCCGGCGCATGGCGGCTCCCCCTGCCGGATAGCGTTCTAGAGGAAGCACCTTATCGCGGCCGGTGGCGTTCCGGAAGCCGCTCATGCCATCATCGCAGATACCGATCCCCCTGCTTGGATATCCGACCCAGCCGCTCCTTGCCGCCGGTCCAGGTGCCGTGGGGATAGTCCACGTTGTGATACATACCGGCGTTGACGCGCTCCCGGCAGTACTTGCAGCGCCGCTGGTGCGCGCCAGGAAGGCCGCAGGCGCGGGCGCGATGCGGGGAAACGCCGGCCGTGGGACGATGGCCGCGGGCTTTACCAATCCTTAAAGGCTGGAAACCCATACTGTGGATGCTATATTCGAGAGGGCGAGGTCAATCGGGGGGACGGGTTGAGCGTATTCGTCAACAACATCATCAACCAAGTGGGGCGCCTGCCCGACCGCCAGGTCTACGGCCGGGTCAGCGCCGTCGTCGGCCTGTTGGTGGAGGTCGGCGGAGTCCAGGGGGGACTTTCCATCGGCGATCACTGCCGCATCATCGGCCGCGACGACCGGCGGGTGCGGTGCGAGGTCGTGGGCTTCCGGGAAGGCAGCGCGCTGCTGATGCCGTTGGGCTCGCTGGACGGGGTGGGGCTCGGGTGTCGCGTCGAACTGAGCGACACCGATTCCATGATCTATCCCGATCCGGGGTGGCTGGGCCGCGTGGTCAACGCCTTCGGCGAACCCGTGGACGGCAAGGGACCGCTGCCGATGGGAGGGGACCCTTATCCGGTGCGCAACAGGCCGCCGCCGGCCTACCTGCGCCAACGGATCGGCGGCAAGATCGATCTCGGCGTCAGGGCCATGAACGCCTTTCTCACCTGCTGCCGTGGCCAGCGCATGGGCATTTTCTCGGGCTCCGGCGTCGGCAAATCGACGCTTCTTTCCATGATGGCCCGCTATACCGAGGCGGAGGTCAGCGTCATCGGCCTGGTCGGCGAACGGGGGCGCGAGACACGGGAATTCATCGAGGACGACCTCGGCCCCGAGGGCCTGGCCCGCAGCGTCGTCGTCGTCGCCACCTCGGACGAGCCGCCCCTCATGCGCCGCCAGGCGGCCTACGTTACCATGGCGGTGTGCGAATACTTCCGCGACCGGGGCAACGACGTGCTGTGCCTGATGGACAGCGTCACCCGGTTCGCCATGGCCCAGCGCGAGATCAGCCTGTCGGCGGGCGAGCCCCCCGCTTCCAAGGGCTATACCCCGTCCGTCTTCGCCGAACTGCCGGCCTTGCTGGAGAGGGCCGGGCCGGGCATGGCGGGGCAGGGCAGCATCACCGGCCTGTTCACCGTCCTGGTTGAAGGCGACGACCTGAACGAGCCCGTCGCCGACGCCGTGCGCGGCATATTGGACGGTCACGTGGTGCTCGACCGCGCCATCGCCGAGAGGGGCCGCTTCCCCGCCGTCAACGTATTGAAAAGCGTCTCCCGGACCATGCCCGGCTGCAACACCGACGAGGAAAACGCCATCGTCGACCGTTCACGCCAGCTGCTCGCGGCCTACGAGGACATGGCGGAACTGATCCGTCTCGGCGCCTACCGCAAGGGCAGCGATCCGGTGATCGACGAGGCCATCCACTACTACCCGGCACTCGAGGGCTTCCTCACCCAGACCAAGAGCCAGCAGACGAACCTGGAGGACTGTTACCGGTTGCTGAGCGAAATCCTGGACATGAGCCCGCCCGGGGCTGAGCGGGATTCCGTCCCTGCCGCCAAGGCGGCCCCCGAGCCCCCGGCCCCCGCCGGGGTTTCGCCGGCGGCCGAGGCGGCCCCCGAGCCCCCGGCCCCCGCCGGGGCGGAGCCGGTGCCCGCGGCCGCCCATCCCGACCTCGCCTCCGAGCCCGAGCTCGCCGCCGCCCTGCAGCCGAGCATGGTGCCCTCCCTGGCCCCGCCCCCCGAACCCAAGGGCGACGAGAAACCGGCGGCCGGGGGCGACAAGGGCGAGGGGGGCAAAGAGACGTGAGGGCCCGGGAGGACTGAAGCGTGGCCAAGAGTCTCGGCGGCCTGATCCGGCTTCATGAATGGAACGTGGACCAGAAGCGCCGCAAGCTCGGGGAGCTTCTGAACCTTCTCGCCGACCTGGAAGACCAGGCGATCGGCCTGGAGGAGGAAGTGAAGAGCGAGCAAAGGGTGGCCAGCGCCTCGCCCGCCGTGGCCGGGCTCCTCTACGGCAATTACGCCATGGGCGTGATCGAACGCCGGCGTAGGATCGCGGAGTCCATCGCCAAGACCGAAGAGACCGTGGCGGCGGCCCGCGAGGATATGAGTGATGCCTTCATGATCCTCAAGAAATTCCAGACCGCCCAGGAAAACCGGGACAGGCTGGAAGCCGAGGAATTGAACAGGAAGGAGCAGGCGGTCCTCGACGAGATCGGCGCCCGCAGACACTTCCATCGATAGAGCGCTTGAGCGCTATCCCTCAAATCCGCTTCAGCCCGGACAGCAGGGCGGGATTGTCCCAGTTGGGCTGGCGGTCCTCCGCCATCACGGTATGTGCGCTGACGCCCGGAAGGAGGACGGGCTCCGCCGACACCGCGACCCTGACCCAGCGGGCCACCACCTCGTTGTTGATGTCGCCGAGGACCGTCACCGCCACACCCTCGAGGGAGTCCCACGTCTCCTTGCTAAGCGCCTCCAGGTAACGGCTGAAACTGGCGGGCGCCAGAATCGCCTTGTCCGGGACATAGACGAGGCCGATGGAGGCGGTGGCGCCGGGACACCCCTTGAGGGGCGCGATCTCGCCTTCGAGGGCGGCCAGGTAATCCAGAGTCCCGTCGGGATTGGGCTCGGTGGCCAGGAGCTTGCGTCTATCCAGCGTGTCCATGGGGGTTTGGCTCTTTTAGGCGATGAGGTGATCTCCGATGATCTTCTCGGGCGCCACCTCGACGAAATCCGGGGGCGCGGCCTGGAAGCCGATGCCGCCCGTGAAGCCCGTGAGTTCCTTGGCGTCCAGGAAGATCTGCCTGATGTCGCCGGCCATCTCGCCGGGCAGGGGGGCCTCAGTGCGCACGATCAGGTCCAGGTGCTTGCCCCCGCCGCGAACCAGGCCGTCGATCTGCAGGCGGCCGAGACGGCTCAGGTCCACGTCGACGACGAAACGGGTGCCCGACGGGCCTTCCCCCTCGCCGTCGCTTCCGTGAGGGCGGGAATAAAGACGGAGCTGCCGCAGTTCCGATTCAGAATAGAACGGGATGAGCGCCACCCGCCATTCGCCCGAGACGGGTTCCTCCGCCATGCGGGCGAGTTGAGAGAAATCGTCTCCCAGCCGGGTGAGGATGTCGGGCCTGAAGCGCTGGAGCAGGTGGTGCGTCTCGGCGCCCAGCCAGGCGCGCATGTCGCCCCCCTGCAAGGCCATCAGGAAGAACAGGATGTTGGCGGCGAGTTGCGGCCCGGGCTGGGGGACGACGGTGTTGACAAGATGCCGGGCGGCGGCCGGGCTGGCCTCGCCGAGGGCCTGGATGGCGTCGTTCAGTCCGGGCCAGCCGCGGGCGAGCAGGAGCCCATCGCGGAGAGGCATTCCCTCCGGCATCTTAGGCAGTACGGGCGGCGCCGTCACCTCCATGGTCACCCGGGACCCATCGGGCAGGGTGGCGCGGGCCGCCAGCGCCATCACCCCGGCGCGGGTGTGCACGATCGGCTGGCCCGCGTCCGTCTTCCCGGCGACCGTTCCCGTCAGCACCCGTCCCGCCTCGATCACAGTCACGCCGGCGGGCCGGGCGGCGGGCCCCGTCGAGGGGGTAACGGCGAGCACCTTGACGGCAATTTGGGTGCCGGCGGGCAGCGCCGTCTTCGCCGGCGCCGGTGCAGCCCGGGCCGCCGGCGGGTGT
>JADFTO010000203.1:0-4347 GCA_022560215.1 Pseudomonadota bacterium
CATCATAGTCGTAATCGACGGCGGGATAGTACCAGACCCCGTCGATCTGGTAGGGATCGCCGATCTTGTAGATTTCCTTATAAACGGGTTTTTCGGTTGTCTCGCGACCTTTGGCCACCAGTTTCGCCGTTTGGGCGATGAACTGGGTTTCGGCGCAGCCCGCCAGCAGGAGCCCGATCAGCCCAACCGCCGTTAAATGGCTTGAAAATCGCCTCATGAAGCCAGAAACCCCTTCGCGGATGTGCCCACATCTGGTGGGCCGTCCGCTATGCCCACGGCTTATCTTGTAGATTAACCGTAGTTTATCCGTCTCTCAAGCGATCGGCAAGGAAGCCGACGGCGAGGGCGAAAAACGTGGACCGGTTCCATTTCAGTATGGTCAGGTAGTTGTTGTAGACGACGAAGGCCGGGCCGTCCCGCCCTTCGGGAAGGACCACCGACGCCGCCGGCTGGCGCCTCGCCAGATCGCCGCCGTCGGCGCGTCTGACGCCCATCCGTTGCCAGGCGCTCAAGGGCTTTCGGACCTCGAGGTCCGCGAGTCCGGTATCGAAACCGTCCGGCAAGGTGACGGGGCGTCCCCAGGTCTGGTCTCCCTTCCATCCCTGGCGGGCCAGGTAGTTGGCGCCAGACGCCAGGGCGTCGGCCGTGGAGTTCCAGATGTCCTTGCGGCCGTCGCCGTCGTGGTCCACGGCGTAAGCGACGAAAGACGACGGCATGAACTGGGTCTGTCCCATGGCGCCTGCCCAGGACCCGACCATTTTTTCCGGCTCGATATGGTTCTTGTCCAGGATATCGAGCGCATGCAGGAGCTCGCCCCGGAAAAAGGCGCTTCGGCGGCCGTCGTAGGCCAGGGTCACCAGGGCCGGGATGACGGGGAAACCGCCGGTGAAGCGTCCGAAGTCGGTCTCGATGCCCCAAAAGGCTACGATGAAACGGGGCTGCACGCCGTACTTGCGGTCGATTCCCTCGAGCAGGGCCCGGTTTTCGCGGAGCCGTTGCCTCCCCTTCTTGACCCGGGATTCCGGCACCACCCGGTCCATGTACTGGCGGAAGGTGAGGGTGAATTCGGGCTGCCTGCGGTCCAGCTCGATCACCCTGGGGATGGGTTTGACCCGCCTCAAGGCCCTCTCGATGATGGAGGCCCGGACGCCGCGGGAAGCGGCCTCCGCGCGCAATTCCTTCAGCCAAAGGTCGAAAGGAACCGGGGTTTCATGGGCCGCCGCCGGGAGGGCGAGGACGAGGGCAAGCACGGCCAACGGAATGCCCCGGCGTTTCCTGCTCATAAGCCTGTTCATGCCGATTCTAATCTGCCACGGCTGGCAACGATTGTCATCCGCCGGGGGCCGGAAACAAGGCATCCGTTTTCCCCGTCAGGCGATAGAGGGCAAGCCCGATCCATTCGTGAAGCGCGCTTTCAAGGGATATCAGGCCGGCGGAAAAGCCCCCCGGCGGCATCGTCTGGTAGTCCCCATCGGTCGTATAATCCACGGGGTAAGGCACCACGTTCCACCCGGCGCGGCGAAAAGAACCGACGGCCCGGGGCATGTGGAAGGCGGACGTGATCAGGAGCCAGGTCTCCCCCGGTTGCGGACGGGCGATGTCGCGGCTGAATTCGGCGTTCTCGGCGGTATTGCGCGACCGGTCCTCGTAGATCACCCGCCCCGCCTCCAGGCCCAGGCGCTCTAACACGGGGCCCACGTAATGGCTTTCCTTCAGTTCCCGGCGGAAGGGGTCGCCGGAGCCGCCGCTGAAGACCAGCTTGGCGTCGGGGTACCTGCCGGCGAGCTCGGCGAAGGCGGTCAGCCTTTCCACGGCGCCGCCGATAGCGGCCCGTCCCCGGGCCTTGGTGATGAACTGGTTGAGGACGCCGCCGAGGACGACGATTCCGTCCACTCTTTCAGGGGTTGTCGTGAGCAGCGGGAATCGGTTTTCCAGGCTCACCCTGAGCCACTGGCCAAGGGGCAGGACGGCCATCACCATCCCCAGCGTCACGGCGCCGGCGCATAACCATCGCCCGGTCCGCCGCCACCGGGTCCACAGCAATGCCGCGCCCAGGACCAGGAGGATCAGCAGCAGGTTGCCGGGCTTGGCGAGGAACCACGCGATCTTGGAGGCGTAGAAGAACATGGTCCCCTTGGATACCCCGAAGCCGCATTCCAGGGAACGGGAAACATTCGGGGATTCCGGTCCCCTGCCCGGCCCAGGGCGGATATTCCGGTTTTCCCTTGTGGTTCACGCCCCAGTCCTTGATATTTACTCAGCTTGTGCCCGTCCCTCGGGGCGCCAGGCAACTGGAGGAAGCAATGAAAATCGCAATCCCATTCTTCGCGGTGGCGGCCCTGATTTTGTCGGCGTGCGCGACGGACGATGGCGTCGTTCCCCAGACTGCGGGAGCCTGCGTCTCCGACACCTCCAAGCAAACCGCCGGCGTGGACTGGGGGAAGGCCGGCATCATCGAGCTTAAGATCGAGAACGACCAGTTCTCGCCCCTGACCATCAACCTGAACAAGGGCCAGGCTTACGTGCTCAGGATCAGCAACAAGGAGAAATTCCTGCGCGGCTTCGAGGCCCGTGATTTCTTCCGCTCGATCGCCTTGGCCGGCCTCACCATCGGCGGCAAGGATTACGGAACGCCCTGCGTCAACACCGTCAATATCGCGCCGCAAGGAACGGCGGAACTGCGTTTCGTGACCGTACGAGAGGGTGAATATCCGTTCGCCAACAATTCCCTGCTGGTGCCGGTCCCCATGCCCGTGGGCGGCGCCTTCGGATACATCACCATCGACTGAAGGGGGGTCAGTCCCCCTTCCCTTGCGCCCGGGCCGGGGCCAGCACCGAGAGAATCTCGAACATCATTGAGGCCCCGACCAGGGCTGTGCCGCCGCTCGGATCGAAGGGCGGCGAGACCTCCACCACGTCGCCGCCGACCAGGTTCAGGCCCGCCAGACCGCGGATCATCAATTGCGCCTCCAGGGTGGTGAAGCCGCCCACTTCCGGGGTGCCCGTGCCCGGCGCGTACGCGGGATCGAGGCCGTCCACGTCGAAACTGACGTAGGTGGGGCCGTCGCCCGCCACCCTCCGGGCCTCTTCGATCACCGCCTTGACGCCCATGTCGTGGAGTTCCTCCATGGGCACGACGCGCATCCCGGAATCGAGACTGAACTTCCAGGTGTCGGGATCGTTTAGGGGACCCCGGATGCCGATCTGTATGGTCCGGCGGGGATCGAGAAGGCCCTCCTCGACGGCGCGGCGGAAGGGCGCCCCGTGGTGGAACTTGGAGCCCAGGGTATCGTCGCCCGTGTCGCAGTGGGCGTCGAAATGGACCATGCCCACGGGCCGCTCGCCGGCGATGGCGCGAAGGATGGGCAGGGTGACGGAATGGTCGCCGCCCGCCGACAGGGGTGTCACGCCTGCGTCATGAACCTTATGGAAGAACTCGGCGATCTGATCCAGGCTGTCCTCCAGATGGAACGGCCCCTTCACCCAGGCGTCGCCGATGTCGGCGACGCGGCAGAGGTCGAAAGGGGCGATACCGCTTTCCTGGTGGACCCTGCGTATAAGGCTGGACTGGTTGCGGATTTCCCTGGGACCGTGACGGGCGCCGGGCCGGTTGGTGACGCCGCCGTCGAAAGGGACGCCGATCAGGCCGCGATGTCCACCTGGGCCAGGTCCTCGGTGTAGGGGGCCCGCATGAACGTGGGCAGGCCGGTCTAGCGCGGCCTCTCCATGGGATTTTCCGGGTCCATGATCTCCCCTCGTTCAAGCCCGCCGGCAGCCCGCCAAGGGTATCCCATCCATTCTTTCAAGCGCCCCGAAGGAGTGATAGCATATCCCATTACTTAAGATAGGGAGGGACGGCGGCGCATTCCCACAAGCGGTTGTTCGCCGCCGAAATCCAGCAGATGAAACCAAGGGGCCAGGCCATCGGCGACGGCGCCCGGCTGGGTGAGGAAGAGAAGATTTCCCGGGACCACATCGACGCCCTTTTCGACTGACGAAGGGTGATCCAGGGCATGTAACTTTGAGTACAGGTAGCGGAGCGGCTTCGCTGGAAGATATTGACGAGCCCCTGGAAGAGACGGCGCCGATGGCCGACAGGCTTTCGCGGACCCATTGCAATGGGGACGTGGATTGTTCCTGGTACCACGGCTTCTGGCAGTACCTGCGGCTCTTCGGACTGGCCTCCTCGCCGGGGAGGCACAGGCGCTTCTTCCGCGACGCCCTGGCCTCCACGGACGGCCGGCGGCGGCGAGTCCTGGTCAGCGGCTGCGCCGACTACGGCCTACTGGCCCAAGTGATCGGGGTTTGCCCAGACTCCGAACTCGGCGTCGTCCACCTCTGCGAAAC
>JADFTO010000203.1:4357-4781 GCA_022560215.1 Pseudomonadota bacterium
TCTCATTCCTTCCTGTCGCGATTTCCCGGGGCCCGGCGGCCCGACCTCGTCTCCCAATGGCGGCGGCTGCTGAAACCCGGCGGCAAGGTGGTGACCACCACCCGGATCAATCCCTCCTGGACCCCCGGTCAGTCTGGCTTCTCCCCCCGGCAGGTCCACGAATTCGGCGAAAAGGTGTTCCGGGAGGCGAAAAGCCGGAGCCGGGCGCTGGGCATCGATCCCGAGGTCATGGCGGTGCGCGGGCGGATTTTCGCCGAGCGGATGTTGAATTATCCCATCACGTCCAGGGACGAGATCGAGGACTTGTTCACCAGGGGCGGGTTCACGCTGGAGCGCCTGGACCTGACCTCTCACGGCGGCGCCTTGATGACATCGAAGCCCGTCGAGGCCATCTACGCGGGAATCGTACCCGTCCGCGCGTGAT
>JADFTO010000204.1 GCA_022560215.1 Pseudomonadota bacterium
CCAGAAGACATCGCGTCCATGGTCCAGTCCGCCATCAGGAGTGAAAACCCAAGCGGCCTGGACGGAACCTATTTTTATACCCACTACCACAACGCCGCCCTGCGCAAGGCCATGGACGACCTGCTCGGCGGCAAACTCGAAATCGGCATGCTGGGGTTGGGCTTTTTCGAGGACGAAATAAACATGATCGCCCAATCCTACGCCAACCTTCAGCCGGGCAAGTCGCGCATCATGGCCGAGATAACAAACCGCGTCGACATCCCGGTGATCATCGCCGCCGCCGGCCCCTCCCTGGACGGATGCCTGGAGATGATCAAGGAATATCAGGACGACGCGGTCATCATCGCTTGCGGCAGCGCCCTCGATCCCCTGCTCGCCAACGGCATCGTTCCCGATTTCCTGGTCCTCCTGGAACGGGATCCCGACCTGCTTCCCTACATGCAGGGGAGCGCGAAGGAGTTCGACCTGTCGGGAATCTGCCTCGTCGGCGCGACCAATATTTATCCTGGAATATCAGACCTTTACGATGACGCGATCTTCTTTTTCCGGCCCGGCATCAGTTCCTTCCCCGTACTTTCACAGAATCAGAACCAGATGATGGCGAAACCCGACCCGCTGGTCGCCAATGGCGCCGTGTCCTTCGCCCAGCGGGCGGGATTCCGGGAATTCTATTTCTTCGGCGTCGATGTGGGCGCCAAGAATCCCGATTATCACCATTCAAAGAGTTCCTGGTACACGACCAAGGGCATGAAGATGCAATACGGTTTCGATTCGACCGTGCCGGGAAATTTCGGCGGCACGGTCTCGTCGGCGAAAGTCTTCAACTGGTCCCGGGCCACCTTGGAGCATTCGATCAGGGCCTTTTCGGTGGGCAGGCATTATTTCAATTGCAGCGACGGCGCCCTGATCGAGGGCGCGATACCCAAGCACCCTTCGACGTTGACCCTGGAAAAGGTCGGGAACAAGCGGGAAATCGTCAGGGACATCATCGAAAAGTTTCCGATTTACACGACGGAAGAGTTGGACGAGGTGTGGGAGAAGGCGGACCTTTTCAACGCCATTCCCGCGTTCAAGGATGATTTGGTCAAGGTGCTTGAGGAAAACGACTTATCGTCCATGACATACATGGCGGAGGCCATGAAGTATCTAAAACCCTCCCAGATCGACGACGGGGTCGCCATGATCTATCGGGGCACCGTGTTCCAAATCCTGATGCTCCTGCATTCTTACGGAATGAGGGTCCCCTCGGAAGAGAAAAAGGCCAAGTTCCATGAGATCGCCTGCGAGGAATTCGAGGATATCCTCGATCAGATGAAGGAGGAAGCGCTGGAGTTTTTCGAAGCCGTCCAATCCGGAACCCACGTCTGGAACACCTGATGGGACACCGCCGGGCGGCGGATTCATGGAACTGACCGAGGCCATGGAGATCGGGCTCCGCCATCACCGGGAAGGGCGTCTCGGCGAGGCCGAGGCGATATACCGCCAAATCCTCCAATCGGCCCCCACCCATCCCGACGTCCTCCACCTTCTCGGCCTCGTCCTGCATCAGCGGGGCGACCATGCCGGGGCCGCCGATCACATCGGCCGCGCCATAAAGGAAAATCCCGGCGAAGCCCACTACCACAACAACCTGGGCTCCGTGCTCAAGGCTCTCGGACGCCTGGGCGAAGCGGTGGCGTGCTTCCGCCAGGCCATGGCCTTGCGGGAGGACTACGCCGAGGCCGTCTACAACCTGGGCAACGCCCTTCGCCAGCGCGGCGACGCGGATGATGCCGAGGCGGCCTACCGGGAAGCCCTGCGGCTGGTTCCGGACAACGCCGACGCCCTGAACAACCTGGGCACCCTGTTGAAGGAGCAGGGACGCCTAGGCGAAGCCGAGCGGTGTTTCCGCGACGCTGCCGGCCTCGCTCCCGAAGACGCCACCGTATGGCTCAACCTCGGCGTCACCCTTGGCGAACAGGACCGGATCAAGGACTCGCTGGATGTCCTGAAGCGGGCGGTCGGGCTCGCGCCCGGCATGGCGGAGGCCCATTACGCGCTGGCCAACGCCTATCGCGACGCCGGCCTGCCGGAAGCCGCCGAGGCCTCCTACCGGCGGGCGCTCGGCATCGACGCGGAATTCACCGATGCCTACACCAATCTCGGGGCCGTTCTGCTGAATTCGGGACGGGCCGCGGACGCCGTCCCCCACTTCAAGCGGGCCGCCGAGCTCAACCCCGGCCACGTGGACGTGCATGAGAACCTGGTCAAGGCCTACCTCAACGCCGAACAAGCGGAAGACGCCGTGGCCACCTACCGGGACCTGGTCTCAGATCATCCAGACGATGCCGAGATCCACGCCCAATACGGCATTTGTCTTTTGCTGACGGGCCGGCTCAAGCAAGGGTTCCGGGAATACGAATGGCGGTGGAAGACGGACGCGTTCGTCTCCGACCGTTTTCCACAGCCCCTTTGGGACGGCTCTCCCCTGGACGGCAAAACCATCCTGCTTCGCGCCGAACAGGGGATGGGCGATTTGATCCAGTTCGTCCGTTACGTGCCCCTGGTCGCCGCCCGGGGGGGGCGGGTCGTGCTCGAATGTTATCCGCCCCTGCGCCGTCTTTTCTCGGGCCTCGAGGGCCCTGACCAGGTGATCGTCAGGGGCGAGGAGGTGCCGCCCTTCGATGTCCAGGTTCCCCTCGTCAGCCTGCCCCGGGTATTCGGCAGCGACGTGGATTCCCTGCCCTCGGAGGTTCCCTACCTGAAGGCCCCGGAGCCCTGCCGCGAGGCGTGGCGGGAGCCGACCGGCGGCGATGAAGGGATGCGCGTGGGCTTGATCTGGGCGGGCAGCCCCGATCACCCCAACGATTCCAACCGCTCCCTGCTGGCCGACCTTTACCGGCCCCTGTTGTCCGTCCCGGGCGTCACCTTCCACAGCCTGCAGACCGGGGACAGGGCGTCGCAATTGGGGCGCTGGGACCAGGCGGGGAGCGTCCGGGATCTCGGCGCCCAGATCCAGGATTTCGCCGACGCCGCCGCCGCCATGGAAGGGCTAGACCTGGTGATCACGGTGGACACGGCGCCGGCGCACCTGGCCGGCGCGCTCGGGCGGCCGGTCTGGGTCCTGCTTCCCCACGTTCCCGATTGGCGGTGGATGCTGGAAAGGGAGGACAGCCCCTGGTATCCGACCATGCGGCTGTTCCGCCAGAGCAGCCCCGGCAACTGGGCGCAGGTGGTGGAGCGGGTCAAGGCCGGGTTGACGCGCGCGAGCGCCGCCGGAGGGCTCATACCAAAGGTCACTGATAATGACCCATAGAGACGGTCTACCAAGGTTTTCGGACGTCGTCGCGCACGTCTTGCGATGCACCGCATCGCCCGCGGCCTTTCTCCTACCTGACGGGCCGCATACGCGATCTCTATGGGTCAGTGACCTTTGGTATCAGACCTCCTGATTGATGGAGCCGGGTTCGGGAGGCGTCTCCTCGTCTCCGGAGGCCTCCTCCGCCTGATCGGCGTCCTCGCCATCGGCGGTCTCTTCCAGGGAAGCCAGGAGTCCCGACGCGATGTTGCGGTTCAGGTCGATGAGGACGGCGATATTCTCCGGCGTCAGGTGGGACATGGTCTCCACGGTGTGATTGTCCACGAACTTGCACAAGGTGAGCATGTTTTCGCGCAAATCATCGGGGACCTTGCCGTTGCCCACCGTCAATTCCGCCTGGAAGATGGTCCACAGGCGCCAGTTGAGGCGAATGGTCTCGCGGATGGCGTTGCGGGCCTTGATGTCCTCCGCGGGGTTGCTTTCTATGGCCACGGCCATGCGCCGGGCGGCCTCGATCAGGGCCCAGGCTTCCGTGTAGGTGGGCGATCCAGGCTGGGGCACGTGCTGGTAGCCCTGCTGGGAACCTTGCAGATAGGCTTTGGTCTGGTTCTGAGGGGTCATGATAACTCCATGGGGTCTTTCGGGTTGTCAGGGGATCGGCCGCCACTGGAAATCCACCCACGGATTTCCCAGGTTAGGGAGTCGATGTGCGCCGCGCAACATCCTTCGGGCTCCCTCGTTGATGGACGTTCCCTGGCGGTCATTCCTTGATCTCCTAGCGCAGGAAATTGACCAGGCTGAGTTCGCGGATGCGGGCCAGGGCCTCGAAGGAGGCCTCCAGGGTCCGGGAGTCGTCGAGCAGCCGGATGATGGTATCCAGGGGATCCGAGTTCTCGGTCCTGGCGATGCTTGATTGGAGGAAAGAGATGAACTTCTGGTGCCTCTCGTTGGTCTGGAAGAGGAGCACCATGTCGAAGCCCAGGTCCATCTGCACCTGTTCGATATTGCTGCTTAGCTCCGTCCCGAAGGGCGGCGTGCCGCTGACCGTCGGGGACACCGAGCTTTCGAGCAGGAAAAGGGAGTCCAGGATGCGGTCCATGTTCTGGTCGAGCCCGCCCTCGGTGGCGAAGACCCCCTGGGCGATGATGTTCATGGCCCGGAGGGCCTTCTCGAAGGCCGGATCGACGGCGTTGAGGTCGAGGCTGAACTCCCTGTCCTTGTCGATGCGCTGGGTCAGGCTCACCTTGTCGCCGTTGTAGTAGGGGCTGGCGGTGATGGTGCCGTCGGCGGCGAACACCTTCATGGTGGCGCCGTCGGTGTCGGTCTCGGTGGTGGTGATGTTCTCCTCGACGGTGATGGTGGACTTGTCCGACGAGATGGACTTGATGGTGAAGATGCCGTTGTTGGTGCTCACCCCGCCGATGGAGATCTTCATGCCCGCCCTGAGGTTGGCGAAGACGTTGGGAATGGCGGCG
>JADFTO010000205.1 GCA_022560215.1 Pseudomonadota bacterium
ACCGGGATGATTTTGCGTCGTGGCTAGGCGACCGTTTAAGCCTTGGATGGTGGACCATCACAAGGGGCGGGCAACGACGGCACTGTGAAAAAGCACCCGGCCTCCGGTGGGGCAAATCGGCCCCCCGGGTGCGTTGCGGCGCCTGCCCGGATGAACCGATTTGCTCCCATCAAATTGATTCCAACTAACTGGATAGTGCTCTACGGTCGGCCCCTCAACTTAAGCCGCGCCAAACTCTCTCATAGGCGTTGGACCACTTAACGGGGGCAGGCTCGTCATGCGTGATCATACCGTCACAGTAGATAAATCGACGTCGCCATCAACGTTGACCTTCGCGCCGAACTTCAACGTCGCCGTCTCGTTTATTGACCGCCATCTGGACGAAGGGCGCAGCGATAAAACCGTCATTCGCTCGGTCGGCGGCGGCGAGGTCACATATGCCGAACTTGCCAAAAACGTCAACCGGGCCGGAAATGTCCTTACCGGCCTCGGCATCACGCCCGGTGATCGAGTTCTGATGATGGTCAAGGACTGCCCGGAGTTCTATTACCTGTTCTGGGGCGCCATCAAAGCCGGCATCGTTCCGGTGCCGATCAATACCCTGCTCAGGGCCAAGGACTACCCGTTCATGATCGAGGACTCGGGGTGCACCGGCGTCGTGTATTCACCCGAGTTCGCCGACGAGGTCGAACCCGCCCTGGGTGCCGCTTCCCACAAGCCCGCCCACATTTTTCGCACGGAAGGCGACGGTGAAACATTGAGCCCCATGATGGCCGGTGCGTCGACGGAACTCGATCCGGCGCCCGCCAAGGTCGAAGACGACTGCTTCTGGCTCTATTCCTCGGGCACGACGGGAACGCCCAAGGGGGCCGTGCATGCGCATCGCGACATGGTTGTGAGCAGCGAGCATTACGGCGCCAACACCCTGGGACTGCGTGAGGACGACACCTGCTTCTCGGCGGCGAAACTGTTCTTCGCCTACGGACTCGGCAACGCCATGACCTTCCCCCTTTGGCTCGGAGCCACATCGGTGCTTTTGCCTGGCCCACCCACGCCCGATAGCGTGTTCGATGTCATTGCGGCCTATCGGCCCACCGTCTTCTACGGCGTGCCCACCCTTTACGCGGCGCAGCTCAAGGTTCTCGAAAGCGAAACCCCCGACCTTGCGTCGCTTCGGGTCTGCGTTTCCGCCGGCGAGGCATTGCCGGCCGACATTTTCCGCCGCTGGCAGGAAAATACGGGGACGGCAATTCTCGACGGCATCGGATCGACGGAAGCGCTGCATATCTTCATCTCCAACACCCTCGACGACATCAAACCGGGCACCAGCGGCCGGATCGTTCCCGGCTACGAAACAAGGATTCTGGACGAGGATGGGAATGAAGTGGCGCCGCGCGATAACGGCCGTTTGATGATCAGGGGGGAGTCCACCGCCGGGTATTACTGGAACAACCCGGAGAAGACGGCCGATACCATGGTCGAGGGCTGGCTCGACACGGGCGATACCTACTTCCAGGACGACGACGGTTACTACCACTACTGCGGCCGCAGTGACGACATGATGAAGGTCGGCGGTATCTGGTGCTCGCCGTTCGAAATCGAAGCCAAGCTGATTGAGCATCCAAAGGTGCTCGAAGCCGCCGTGGTTGGCCGCCCGGACGAGGTCGATCTGATCAAGCCCGAGGCGTTTGTTGTCCTTAACGATCCGGCTGACGCGGGCGACGACATGGCCGAGGCGCTCTCGGAGCACTGCAAGGAGGGTTTGGCCAAGTATAAATACCCCCGCTGGTTCAATTTCGTCGAAGAGCTGCCAAAAACGGCGACCGGCAAAATCCAGCGCTTCAAGCTAAGGTGAACGGAAACAGGGACCGGATGGTGGAAGTATGACGGAAAAACTGACTCCTCTCGGGGATGCGATTGCCGAGCATATCCATGCTGGCGACAGCGTTGTCCTGGGTGCATGCCTGGAGCCGGACGTTCCCTTTGCCGCCACGCATGAAATCATTCGCCAAGGCATCGGGAACCTCAATGTGGTGGCGCCTATTTCCGATGCTTCGACCGACATGCTGATCGGCGCAGGTTGCTGCACGGAAGTCACCGGCGCCTGGGTCGGCAACGTCTCCAGCGGTCTCGGCCACAACTACCGGCTTGCCTGCGAGAAGGGCGAGCCGCACGAGATCACGGTGCACGACCATTCCAATTTCTCGCTCGGCATGGCATTGCTGGCGGGCGCCTACGGGATGCCGTATGCGCCCACGCGCACCATCCTCGGCTCCGATATTGTCGAGTCGAACGATCAGTTCCTGCGGGCCGAGAACCCGTTTTCAGGTGATCGCGAACCCATCGTCCTGGTGCCGCCATTGACTCCGTCCGTCGCCATCCTTCCCGTCCAACGCGCCGACCGGTTTGGCAACAACCATCACTGGGGCAGCCGCGGCTTGGTCCAGGAAGCGGCGTTGGCGGCGGAAAAAGTGATCCTTTTGGCTGACGAAATCGTGGCGCCCGAGGTCATTGCCTCGGACCCAAGCCGCGTTCTGGTGCCCGGCTACCTGGTGACCGCCGTCGCCCATGTACCGGCGGGCGTTCACCCCGCTCCGATGACCGGGCGCTGGCGGCGCGATACGGAGTTCTTCAACGACTATCACCGCCGGTCCCGGAGCCGGGAGGGCTTCCTGGAATGGCTGGAAGAATGGGTGCTGGCGGTGCCTGACCACGCGGCCTACAGGGAAAAACTGGGGGGCCGCTTGGAGGGCCTTCGAATTGAAGGCGCCGCGCTGGCGGCCGAAACCAACTACGCGGCGGCGTGAAACAATGATGGAATATTCGGTTCGTGAACTGATGATTATTGCCGCGGCGCGGGAAATTCGCGACGGCGAGGTCGTGTTCGTGGGCATGCGCCTTCCCATCGCCGCCTACGCTGTCGCACGTCTGACTCACGCCCCCAACGCGGTCGGCCTCTTCGAATGTGGCATCGTTCGATATGCTCCCGCCGATGAGATGCTCTACACCATGGGAGACCCGCCAAACCAATTGGCCGCGGCATGGACGACGGGGCTCCTTCAGGTCATGAGTCAATTGCAACGGGGCCGCGTCGACGCCGGCTTCATCGGCGGCGCCGAGATCGACCGCTTCGGCAACATCAACACCTCCTACATCGGCGATAGGAAACACCCGGCGGTCAAACTGCCGGGCTCGGGCGGAGCCGCTGACATTGCCGCCATGTCGAAGCGTTTGCTGGCGATCATGAACCATGAGAAGCGCCGGTTCGTGGAAAAGGTGGATTTCGTGACCTCTCCCGGCTACCTCGACGGCGGCCAGGCAAGGATTGAGGCGGGCCTGAGCGGAGGGCCGGCGGCTGTGATCACCGATCGGGCCGTTCTCAGGCCGTTCGGAGAGGAAAACGAACTGCATTTAGCTTCGGTCCACCCGGGCCACACCATCGAAGAGGTGCAACGCCATACCGGTTGGAACTTGAAGGTCATACCCGGTATGGTCGAGACAGCGCCGCCGGCTTCCAAAGAGCTGGCGGCGCTGCATGAGATTGATCGGGATGGATATTGGCGATGAGTGACCTTTGGTATGAGATGTGATTCAAGCTTCCAAACATTGAGAGCCTTCACATGGGCAGGCGCTACGATCCGACGGACTTCGAATGGTCGGTCATCGAACCTCTTCTTCCAAACAAGCCGCGCGGGGTTCCGCGCCTTGACGACCTGCGGGTTCTGAACGGTATTTTCCGGGTGTTGCGTTCGCCTGCGCCGTGGCCCGATCTTACGGATGGCGGCGTCGTTCTTGGCGACAAGACCAATCACAAGGCTCGCCATTGATTGTCCAATGTTCTCTATAAGGAGCGCAGCCACGTCGAACGCTTCTTCAACAAGATCAAGCACTTCCGGCGTGTCGCGACGCGCTTCGAAAAATACGCCGCCAACGACCTCCTCATGATAAACTCGGCCGCCATGCCCATTTGGCTACGTGTTAATGAGGCCGTGGCCTAGGGCTCTGTTGAGGAAGGCAAAGCGAAACCAAATGACCCGCTAGAAAAACGGAAAGGGAGATTTTCCATGAACGAGAAACTCAACACGTCACGCCGGCGTTTCGTGGCCGGCGCCGCTGCCGCCACGGGACTCGCCGCCGCCGCCGGCTTCGTGCCGGTCCGGTTTGCGATCGGCGCATCGGCACCGGTTAAGGTCGGTATTTTATTACCTTATTCCGGTACCTACGCATTTCTCGGCGACACAATCACCAAAGCGCTTAAGCTGAGAATTGAGCAGGCCGGCGGCAAACTTGGCGGTCGTGCGATCGAATACATAGCGATCGACAGCGAGATGTCGGTCCCCAAGGCGCCGATCAATACCAATAAGCTGATCAAGAAGGAAAAGGTCGATTTCCTGGTCGGTCCGGTTCATTCCGGCATCGCCGCGGCAATGGCCAAGATCATCGGACCGAGAAGCAGCCCCATCATGATTGTACCGAACGCCGGACATAACGGCATCACGGGTTCGCTATGTGCGTCCAACATCTTCCGCACCTCGTTCAGCAACTGGCAGCCGGCCTTTCCCGGCGGCAAGGTCATGGTCGATGACGGCCACAAGACCTGTGTCACCATTGCGTGGAAGTATGGCGCCGGCATCCAGATGATGGCCGCCGGCAAGGAAAACTTCGAGGCCAATGGCGGCAAGGTGGTCAAGAACATCCAGGTGCCATTCCCGAAGGTGTAGTTCCAGGCGTATCTCTCCGAGATCGCCTCCATCAAACCGGATGC
>JADFTO010000026.1 GCA_022560215.1 Pseudomonadota bacterium
CTTGCGCTGCCACAGGGCGAGCGGCCTGCGCTCGACCAGGTTGAGGAGAATTGTGTCGGGCAGCATTCTTTCGATGGTGGCTTCCCGCACCCAGGGCAGCGCTTCCACCCGCTTTTTGGCCAAGCCTAAATCGAAGGACAGGATGGGCGCGCCCCTGGACAGTTTCACCGCCGCCAGAAGATCCTGGCGCGACGTTTCGCGGCGGCCGACGACCAGGATTTCCTGGACGGTGAATCCCAGGTCCGCCGATCCGGTAATGGCCCGGCTTTTCAGCTGCTCGGCCGTCCTCAGCACCCAGCCGCTCTGCCACAGCCACCATCCGCCCGCGATGCAGAGAGCCACGTTCAGCACCGCGACGGCGGCGATTGTGCCGCGGCTGCGCCAGAGCGGGACGACCCGGCGCCGGGGTTTGCCGCCGGCGGGGGCCGGTTTTCGTGTCACTCTCATTGATCGCACTCCGCGTTTTCCACCATCCAGCCCACCAGTTCCGTGAACGACATGCCCACGTGGGCCGCCTGCTCGGGCACCAGGGAAGTGGACGTCATGCCGGGCTGGGTATTGATTTCGAGAAGGAACAGGGAGTCGCCGTCGAAGCGGAAATCGGCCCTGGACACCCCGCGGCAGCCAAGGGTTTCGTGAGCCAGGGCGGCCAGGCGCATGGTTTCCTCGTGGACATCGGACTCGAGTGGCGCCGGGATCAGGTGGACGGACCCGCCTTCTTCGTACTTTGCGTCGTAATCGTAGAAGCCCCGCTCGGTGGTGATTTCGGTAACGGTCAGCGGCTCCCCGCCCCTCACGGCCACCGTCAATTCCCTGCCCGGGATGAAGCGTTCCACCATGACCCGCTCGCCGAAGGGCCAGCCCGAGTCGGCGAAGGGGAGCTCGCTGGTCTTCTCGCCGACGATGTGCACGCCGACGCTTGAGCCCTCGTTCAGGGGCTTGATCACATAGGGCCGTTCCATGACGTCGCCGGCGATGACGTCGTCCGAGCTTACGATCACGTGCTCGGCCATGGGGATGCCGGCGGCGGCGAACAGGCGCTTGGCCATGGGCTTGTCCATGGCCAGGGCCGAGGCCAGCATTCCGGAATGGGTGTAGGGAATGTCCAGGATGTTGAGCAGGCCCTGCACGCAGCCGTCCTCTCCATAACGGCCGTGGAGGGCGTTGAAGATCACGTCGGGCCTCGGGTACAGGCGAGTCATGAGCGCGCCCATGTCGCGCTGAATGTCCATGGAGGTGACCCGGTAGCCGCCCTCCGCCAGGGCCTTGGAAACGGCGGCGCCGCTGACCAGGGAGACCTCGCGCTCGGCGGACCAGCCGCCCATGAGAACCGCGACATGCCGGCTCATGACCCGTCCTCCCCGGTGGCGGGGCTGGGCGCGGGGACGCCGATGCGCCTGATTTCCCATTCCAGGTTGACGCCCGAGGACTCCAGGACCCGGCGGCGGATTTCGTCGCCCAGGCCCTCCAGGTCGGCGGCCGTGGCCCCGCCGGTGTTGACGAGGAAGTTGCAATGCTTGTCCGAGACGACGGCGCCGCCCCGGCTCAAGCCCCGGCAGCCCGCCTCCTCGATCAGCCGCCAGGCTTCCATGCCGGGCGGGTTGGCGAAGGTACTGCCGCCGGTGGAGGTGCGCACCGGCTGGGTCGTCTGGCGCTGTTCCTGGATGTCCTCCATGCGGCGGGCGATTTCGTCGCCGTCGCCGGGCCGCCCGCGAAGCAGGGCGGAGACGAATATCCAGTCCTCGGGCATGGCGCACCGGCGATAGCCGAAACCGAGCCCGTCGGCGCCCATGTCGTGGACGGCCCCTTCCGGGTCGAGGGCACGGGCGCTCAAGATCACGTCCTTGATCTCCGATCCGTAGGCGCCGGCGTTCATGCGCAACGCCCCGCCGATGGTTCCCGGAATGCCGCGCAGGAACTCGAGCCCGGCGATGCCCTCGCCCATGGCCAGGGTGGCCACCTTGATGTCCAGGGCGCCGGCGCCGGCCCGGACCTCGACGCCGGTGGCCTCGATGCCGGCGAAGCCCCGGCCCAGCCTCACCACCACGCCGGGAATTCCGCCGTCGCGCACAAGAAGGTTCGATCCGACCCCGATGACGGTGACCGGGACGTCGTCCGGCTTTTCGGCAAGGAATTGGGACAGGTCGTCGGCGTCGGCGGGCCGGAACATGACCTCGGCGGGACCGCCCACCCGGAACCACGTCATCCTGGCCAGGGACGCGTTTTCCGAATAGCGGCCGCGCGCCGGGGGCAGCCGGTCGATCAGGCGGGGGGTTCTGGCCTCGACCGCCATCATCCGCCCGCCCCCTTCCCATGGGCCGTGCCCCGGCGCAGCCGCTTCAACTCGCCGGGCAGGTCATTGGCCCAGGCGGTAATGTTGCCGGCCCCCAGGCAGACGACCATGTCGCCAGGCGAGGCCAGGCCGTTGACGATTTCGGCCAGGTCCTTAGGACTCTCCAGGGGCGCCACGGAACGGTGTCCGTGGGCGCGCAGGCCCGCGACCAGGACGTCCCTGTCGATCCCCTCTATGGGGTCCTCGCCCGCTGCGTAGACCTCGGCCACCAGCACCTCGTCGGCGTCGTTGAAGCAGGTGCAGAACTCTTCGAACAGGTCTCTCAGCCGCGTGTACCGGTGGGGCTGGACCACCGCGATCACCTTGCCCCGGGAGGCCTGGCGCGCGGCGGCGAGAACGGCGGCGATTTCGACCGGATGGTGGCCGTAGTCGTCGACCACGACGATGCCGTCCGCCTCGCCGGTGCGGGTGAAACGGCGTTTCACTCCCTCGAACCCGGACAGCGCCCGGCGCAGCACTTCGTCGTCGATCCCCATTTCGTTGGCGATGGCGACGGCGGCCAGGGAATTCTGCACGTTGTGGGCCCCGAGCATGGGCAGGCGAAGACCCGGCAGTGTCCGGGCGGTGCCGCTCCTGTCCGCGATGACCACGTCGAAGCTGACGCCGACGGCGTTGGATTCCAGGTTCACGGCGCGGATGTCGGCCTGGGGGCTGAAGCCGTAGGTGGTGACCTTCCGGTCCGAGACCCTGGGAATCATGGCCTGGACTTCCGGGTTGTCGATGCACAGAATCGCGACCCCGTAGAAGGGGATGTTCTGGACGAAGGCGTCGAAGGCGGCGCGCAGCGCGTCGAAGGACCCGTAATGGTCCAGGTGCTCGGGATTGATGCTGGTGACCACCGCCATGGTCGCCGGAAGCTTGAGGAAGGTGCCGTCGGATTCGTCGGCCTCGGCCACCATCCAGTCGCCTTCGCCGAGGCGGGCGTTGGACCCCCAGGCGTTGATGATGCCGCCGTTGATCACCGTCGGATCCATGCCGGCGGCGTCCAGCAGGGCCGCGATCAGCGACGTGGTCGTGGTCTTGCCGTGGGTTCCGCCGACGGCGATGGACCATTTGAGGCGCATCAGCTCGCCCAGCATCTCGGCCCGCCGGACGACGGGCAGGAGGCGCTTGCGGGCGGCCGCGATTTCGGGGTTGTCCGGGCCCACGGCGGAAGAAACCACCACCACCTGGGCGTCGCCTAGGTTCTCCTCGCCATGGCCGACGGCGATGGGAATGCCCAAATTGCGGAGACGCTTGACGTTGGCGTTTTCGGCGATGTCGCTGCCTTGAACCGAATAGGACAGGTTGTGCAGGACTTCGGCGATTCCGCTCATGCCGATGCCGCCGATGCCGACGAAATGGATGGTGCCGATGGAAAGGGGAAGCGCCCTCATGCCGCCTTCCTCCCTTGCTCCGGCTCACCGTTGGAGGGCAACAGCTCGAGGACCACGTCGGCAAGGCGAACCGCCGCGTCTGCCCGTCCCGCGGCCTTCGCGCAAGCGGCCGCCTTTTCCAGGATCGCGGGCAGATCGAACAGGGAATTCAGGCGCGCCGACAGCGCCTGGGGCGTGAATGCATCCTCGGGCATCACCCAGCCGGCCCCCGCCTCGTCCACGGAATGGGCGTTGAATGACTGGTGGTCGTCGATGGCATGGGGATAGGGCACCAGGATGGCGGGACGCCCGATCGCCGTGCCCTCGGCGACGGTCGAGGCGCCGGCCCGGACGATCATAAGATGCGACTCGGCCATGCGCTCCGGCACGTCATCGAAAAAGACATCGAGGTCGGCCTCGATGCCCAGCCGTCCGTAGGACTGGCGCACCCGCTCCAGGTCCTCCGGCCGGCACTGTTGGGAGATCCGCAGGCGCCGGCGCAAATGTTCCTCCACCAGGCCCACCGCATCGGGAACGGCTTGGCTGAACACCCGCGCCCCCTGGCTGCCGCCGAGGACCAGGAGTCCGATCGGCCCGTCCCCGGCCAGGGACGGATAGGGGCGCTCGCTGAGCGCGGCGATGGCGGGACGGACCGGCATGCCCGTGAGCACGACCTTGCCGGTTTCCTCGGCCGGCAGGCCGCGGGAATTCTCGAACGACGTGGCAATGCGGCCGACCCGGGGAGCCAGCAGCCGGTTGGCGCGGCCGAGCACGGCGTTCTGCTCGTGAATGGCGGTGCTGTAGCCCCCGTAGGTGGCGGCGAGCATGGTCGGCACGGAGGCGTATCCGCCGAACCCCACCACCGCCTGGGGATTGATCCGGCGCAAGAGAGTGCGCGCCTGCCAGGTGCCGAGCGCCAGTTCGGGGGCGCTGCGCAGGCGGGTGCCGAAGCTCTTGCCGGCGACGCCGCCGGCGCGGATGCGGTGGGTCTCGATCCCCTTGAGGTAGCCGCCGAACTGCCCGCCCCGCCGGTCCGTGACCAGCGCCAGGCGGCAGCCGCGCCCGGCCAGTTCCTCGGCCAGGGCCTCGGCCGGAAACACGTGCCCGCCGGAACCGCCGGCGGCGAGAACGACCAGATGTCCGCCCGCCGCCGTCATGTCCTTGCCCCCTGATCCGGCCGGTCGCGGGTCAATGCCAGCACCATGCCCATGGCATAGGCCAGGGCCACGGTCGAGGAACCGCCATAGGAGATGAACGGCAGGGTCATTCCCTTGGTCGGCATCAGGTTGATGGTTGACGCCATGTTGATGATGGCCTGAAGGCCGAATTGGACGAGAAGGCCGACCGTCACCAGAAGGACGAACAGGTCCCTGTCCCGGAAGATCCGGGAAAACCCGCGCAGGACCACGAAAGCGAACAGCGCCACGATGACCAGGCAGGCGACGAGACCGAATTCCTCGCCGGCGACGGCGAAGATGAAATCGGCATGGGCGTCCGGCAGGACCTCCTTGATGCGCCCCTCTCCCGGGCCGCGCCCGAACAGGCCCCCGTCGCGCATGGCCTCGAGGGCCCGGGTCACCTGATAGCCCTCATTGGCCGACGGATCGAGGAAGCGGTCGATCCGCACCTGCACGTGGGGGAAGGCGTAATAGGTGGCTACGCCGCCGATGAGGAAGACCAGGGCGATCATCCCCACCAGGACCAACGGCAGGCCCGCGAGGAAGAACTGCACGCCCCAGACAGCGGCCACCACGATGGCCATTCCCACGTCCGGCTGCGCCAGCAGAAGCCCGGCCACGAGAACGAAAAGCAGGGTGGCCAGGGCGTAGCCGGGGAAGCGGTCGTCCAGGCGGCGTTTCGCGAACATCCAGGCGGAGATCACCACGAAGCCGGGCTTGATGAACTCCGAGGGCTGCACGGAATAGCCGCCGAACTGTATCCATCGGGTGGCGCCCTTGATCTCGTCGCCGATGAAAAGGGTGGCCGCCATCCCGACCAGGGCGGCGCCCGTGCAGGCGACGGCAAGCCGCCGGATGCCGCGTGGGGACAGCAGGGAAACGGCGAACAGCACCACCAGCGACAGGGGCAGGAACAGAAACTGGCGGCGGGCGAAGTGGAAGGCGTCGAGCCCGAGGCGTTCGGCCACCGGGGGCGATGCGGCGAGGATCAGCACCGCGCCGATGCCGGCGATGGCGATCACCGCCGCCAGGGTCCAGCGGTCGATGGTCCACCACCAGCGGCCGATCAGGCTCGTATCGGTGCGGGCGAAGGTCGTCATTGGTTCTCCCCTTCCCCGCTCCCGAACGACTCTTCGTGCCGTCCGGGCAGCTTTTCCACGAGTTCGCGGAAGGCATTACCC
Source organism: Pseudomonadota bacterium (assembly GCA_022560215.1). Lineage (GTDB taxonomy): Bacteria > Pseudomonadota > Alphaproteobacteria > Rhodospirillales > 2-02-FULL-58-16 > JADFTO01. The sequence continues at coordinate 6,068 of JADFTO010000026.1, forward strand.
CTGGCCTCGAAGTTGTCGAACTGATCGAAGGACGCGCATGCCGGCGACAGGAGCACCACCGGCTCAGCGGCCTCGTCCTTCATCGCCTGGGCGCGCGCCTGTTTGACGGCGGTCTCCAGGTCGCCCGAGAGGGTCAGCTCCACCTTGCCTTCGAGGACACGGGCGAAGGCGTCCGCCGCCTCGCCGATGAGATAGGCGTGGGCGATGCGGCCGAAATAGGGTTCCAGGGCCTCCAGGCCGCCCTCCTTGGGCCTGCCGCCGGCGATCCAGTAGATGGTGTCGCAGCAGGCCAGGGCCCGGGCCGCCGCCTCCGGGTTGGTGGCTTTGCTGTCGTTGATGTAGCCGACGCCGTCGACGACGGAGACCATCTCCTGGCGGTGAACCAGGCCGGGGTAGCTTTGGATGCAGGCCATGATCGCATGGGGATTGACGCCGGCGGCCTTGGTCGTGGCGTAGGCAGCGGCGGCATTCTGCCAGTTGTGGACGCCGGGCAGGGCCTGTACCGATCCCATGTCGAGAACCCGCTGCGGCTCGTCCTCGGTTCCGTCGTAGAGGACCCCGTCCTCCACATAGACTCCTCCTGGGACCCGGCCCCGTCCTGAAATCGGCACGACCACCGCTTCGCCGGCCGCCTTCAGCTCCTCGTAAACGGCCCGGCCGTGGTCGTCGTCGACTCCGAGGACGGCCGTCCTCGGCGCCGTCTGGCGGTGGAAGATCAGCTTCTTGGCGGCGATGTAGCCGTCCATGCCGTCGTAGCGGTCCAGATGGTCGGCGCTGATGTTGAGCAGCACCGCCACGTCGAAGGTGACGGAGAGCGTCAGCTCCAGCTGGAAGGACGACATCTCGAGGACGTAGGTCCCTTCCTCCCCCAGGGGGTGCAGATCCAGGGCCGGGACGCCAAGGTTGCCGCCGACCTCCGCGTCGCGGCCCGAAACCTGCATGATGTGCCCGATGAGCGCCGTGGTGGTGGACTTGCCGTTGGTGCCCGTGACCCCGATGTAGGCGGCTTCCCTTTGGGTCCTGACCAGCAGTTCGGTATCGCCGATGACCTCGCATCCGGCGGCGCGCGCCAGGTTGACCACGGGATGGGGCTCGGGATACTTGTGCGGCACGCCGGGGCTGAGCACCAGCGAGGTCAGTTCCTTCCAGTTGCTCGCGTACAGATCGACAAGCGGAATGCCGGAGTCCTTTGCCTTGGCCCGGACGTCCTCGTTGTCGTCCCAGGCCCAGACGTCCGCCTCCCCCAGCATCAGCGCCCGGGCCGAGGCCAGCCCCGAGCGGCCGAGCCCGAATACGGCCACCGGCAGCCCTGCGAAGGGGAAGACCTCGATCATCGGCCCTACCTCAGCTTCAACGTTGACAGCCCTACCAGGGCCAGGATGGTGGCGATGATCCAGAAGCGGATCACGATGGTGGATTCGGCCCAGCCCTTCTTTTCGAAATGATGGTGCAGCGGCGCCATGCGGAAGACGCGCTTGCCGGTGAGCTTGAAGGAGACAACCTGGACGATCACCGAAACGGTCTCCAGGACGAACAGGCCGCCGACCATGGCGAGCACCAATTCGTGCTTGGTGATGACGCTGACGGCGCCGAGCGCGCCGCCGAGAGACAGCGCCCCCGTGTCCCCCATGAACACCTTGGCCGGCGGCGCGTTGAACCACAGGAAACCCAGCCCCCCGCCGACCAGCGCGCCGCAGAAGATGGCCAGTTCCCCGCTGCCGGGCACGTGATGGAGCTGGAGGTAGTTGGAGAAGACCACGTTGCCGACCAGGTAGGCGATCAGGGCGAAGACGCCGGCGGCGATCATCACGGGAACGATGGCCAGCCCGTCGAGCCCGTCGGTCAGGTTGACGGCGTTTGACGACCCCACCATGACCACCGTGGCCAGGATCACGAACGCCCAGCCGAGATCGATGAGCACGTCCTTGAAAAATGGCACGGCCAGCGTCGTTTGCAGGGGCTCGGGCATAAGCCGCATGATCCAAATCGTCACGGCGACCGCGACGGCCGTCTGCAACAGGAGCTTGAGCCTGGCCGGCAATCCAGCGCTGTCGCGGCGGGTCACTTTCAGGTAGTCGTCGGCGAAGCCGATGGCCCCATAGGCGATGGTGACGCCGAGCGCCGCCCACACATACCCGTTGGTGAGGTCCGCCCACAGGATCGTCGCCAGGCTGATCGCCAGCAGGATCATGATGCCGCCCATGGTGGGCGTGCCCTTCTTGGTCAACAGGTGCCCTTCGGGACCGTCGGCGCGGATGGGCTGGCCGCCGTTCTGCCGGGTGCGCAGCACGCGGATGAGAAAGGGCCCGAAAATGAAACTGATGATGAGCGCGGTGATCATGGCGCCGCCGGTGCGGAAGGTGATATAGCGGAACACGTTCAACACCGAGAATTGATCGGCCAGGGGATAGAGGTAGTTGTACAGCATGATCCCTTACTCCCCGTTGACCAGCCGTTGGGAAGCGCCCTCGCCGGTCTTCCCCGGGCCGCGAGAGTCCATCCCCAGCAGGGCGGCCACGATCAAGCCCATGCGGCTTCCCGCCGATCCCTTGACGGAAACCACGTCGCCAGGACGCACCGCCGCCGTCACCATGGGAGACAGCAGCTCCGAGGTGGCGGCGTGGCCGCCGCGCATCATCTTGGGCAGGGCGTCCCACAAGCGGGCCATGTCGGTCCCGGCCGTGAACGCCAGGTCGATGCCGTGGCTACGCAGGGGATCGGCGAGGGCGGCGTGGATGTCGCCCGAATCCGGGCCCAGTTCCAGCATGTCGCCGAGGACGGCGAGGCGGCGCGCCGCAGGCGCCCGGCCGAGGACTTCGATCGCCGCATGCATGGACGCGGGATTGGCGTTGTAGCTTTCGTCGATGAGCTCGAAGGTCTCCCCGCCCCGCAAGGCAACGGCGTGGCGCCGGCCCCGGCCATCGAGAGCCCGGACGCCCTCGATAGCGGCGGCGGCGGCCGCCACGTCGCCGCCGGCCGCGGCGACGGCCGCCAGCACGCAAAGGGCGTTCATCACCCAGTGGCTGCCGGGAATCCGGATGTCGAAAGCGACGCGCGTTCCGTCCACATCCGCCTGGACCCGGGCGCCTTCCGGGCCCGGGGTCGATTTGACAAGACGCACCCGCGCCCGCTCGCTGCGGCCGAAGTCGATGACCGTATCCACGCCCCGTTCGGCGGCGGCGGCGGCGAGGCGGGCGAAATTCGGGTTGTCGCGGTTGAGCACGGCCGCGCCGCCGGGCTCGATGCCGGCGAAGACCTCCGCCTTGGCGTCGGCGATCTCTTCGATCGAATCGAAATAGGCGCCGTGCACGGCCTCCACGTTGGTGATCACGGCCACATGGGGGCGCGCCAAGCGGGACAGGGGCGCGATCTCGCCGGGGTGGTTCATGGCCATCTCGAAGATGCCGAAAGCGGCATCCCGGGGCATGCGGGCGAGGCTGAGCGGCAGGCCCCAGTGATTGTTGAGGCTGTCCTCGCTGGCGCTGGTCTCGGCCTGATCGGCGAGGACCCGGCGCAAGGCTTCCTTGGTCCCGGTCTTGCCGACGCTGCCGGTCACCGCGATGACCCGGGCGGCGGTTCGCCTGCGCGCTTCGGCGCCCAGTCCCCGCAGGGCCTCGAGGGTGTCCTTCACCATCAGGACCGGCGCGCGCTCGTCCAATGCCTCGGGCCGGCGATGGAGCACGGCGGCAACAGCCCCCCGGGCAAGGGCGTCGGCGGCGAAATCGTGACCGTCGTAGTTGGGGCCCTCGAGGGCTATGAACAGGTCGCCTGGGGCAATGGTACGGCTGTCGATGGAAACCCCGCCGGCCAGCCAGTCACCGGGCTCGCCGTCCGCGGCCACGGCCACGAACGCTTCCCTAGCCGTCCACAGGGCGCCGTCGGCGTTCATGGAGCGGCTCCCCCTAAGGCGGCGGCGACGGTTTCGGCGTCGTCGAAGGGCCTGACCTCGTCGCCGACGATCTGTCCCTTCTCGTGACCCTTGCCGGCAACGACCAGCAGGTCGCCCGGGCCGAGGTCGTCCACGGCGGCGGCAATGGCCTGGGCGCGCTCCCCGATCTCGCGGGCGCTCTCGCTGGCGGCCAGGATTTCCTTGCGGATGGCGGCGGGGGCCTCGCCGCGGGGGTTGTCGTCGGTGACGATGACCACGTCGGCCAGTTCGGACGCCACGCGTCCCATCTCGGGGCGCTTGCCGGGATCGCGCTCGCCCCCGCACCCGAACACCACGTGGAGGCGCGCCCGGGCGTGGGGCCTGAGCGCCTTGAGCACGCTGGCGAGGGCATCGGGGGTATGGGCGTAATCGACATAGGCGACCGCGCCGTTGGCCAGGCGCCCGATGCGCTGAACCCGCCCGGGAACCGTCTCCAAGGATTCCAGCGCCGCCACCGCCGGATCGGCGTCCGATCCCAAAGCCAGGGCGAGGGCGAGGGCCGCGAGGGCGTTTTCCGCCTGAAAGCCGCCGATCAGGGGCAGGGTTATCGCCCGGGGGCGTCCGTACACGGCAAGCTCCAGGCGCTGTCCGTCCGGCAACAGGCGGGTTTTTTCCAGGCGGATGTCGTCGCCCTCGGCGCCGTACGTGACGATGCGGTGGCCGCGCTTCCGGCAGGCGCCCAGGACGGCGTCCGCGCAGGCAGAATCCGCGTTCACCACCGCCACCCCGCCGTCGGCCAGGATGTGGGAAAACAGGCGCAGTTTGCTCTCCAGGTAGGATTCCATGGTCCCGTGGTAGTCCAGGTGATCGCGGCTGAGATTGGTGAAAGCCGCCGCCGCCACCTCCACCCCGTCCAGGCGGTACTGGGCGAGGCCGTGGCTGGAGGCTTCCATGGCCAGGAATTGGACGCCGTCATCCGCCAGCCGCCCGAGGGTGCGGTGCAGGTCCACCGGATCGGGCGTGGTCAGGTTGCCCGCGACCCGGAACCCCGGCGCGGCGAGGCCAAGGGTTCCCAGGCTGGCGGCCCTGTTCCCCAGGCGCGTCCAGATCTGGCGCAGGAAGTCGGTCACCGAGGTCTTGCCGTTGGTGCCCGTGACGGCGGCGACCGTTTCCGGTTGTGCCCCGAAGAACCTGGCCGCCATGAGGGCGAACCGGCGGCGCGGGTCGTCGTCGACCAGATGCGGCACCCTGCTGTCCGCCGGCAATTCGAATTGGCCGGGCGCCAGCACGGCCGCGGCGCCCCGTTCCAGCGCCTGCGGAATGAAGGTGCCGCCGTGGACGCGGGTCCCCGGCAGGGCGGCGAAAAGGAAACCCGGCTCCACCCGCCGCGAATCGCTGGTCAGTCCGCTGATGTCCGTGTCTTGGGCTGCCGGAGTCACTTTGTCCCCTCCCACGAGATCAACGAGCCGCACGTCGTTTCTCCCGGGCCTTCGCGGGCGCGCCGACCAGGGAGGCGAGACGGTGTCCTTCCGGCTTGCCGCCGGTGGTTTCGGGCAGGATGCCGGCCAACGGCGCCATGCGTTTGATGATCCTTCCCACCACCGGGGCGGCGACCCAGCCCCCGGTGGCGAAGCCATTGGTGGAGTCGTTGCCCTTGGGTTCGTCGAGCAGGACAATCACGACGTAGCGCGGCCGATCGATGGGAAAGGCGCCGACGAAGGACGAGATCAGGGCGTCCGGGCGGTACCTGCCGCCGAAAATCTTGTTCGCCGTTCCCGTCTTGCCGCCGACCCTGTAGCCGGGAACATCCGCCCTTCGGCCCGTGCCCCGGCTGACCACCAGGCGCATGAGGCCGGCCATCTGGCGCGAGGTCTCCGCCGACAACGCCCGGTCGCCGGCGACGTGGGTGCCGTCGGGAAGATAGAGCAGCGTGGGGGGCCGCCGGATGCCGCCGTTGACGATGGTTGCGACGGCGGCGGACATCTGCAGGGGACTGACGGCGATGCCATGCCCGTAGGCGATGGTCATGGTGTTGATTTGGCGCCAGGGGGCGGGCGTCAGGGGCGATCCGACCTCGGGCAACTCGATGGCCGGCGGATGCAACAGGCCCAGCCTGTCCAGATAATCGCGCTGGGCCTTGGTGCCCACGTCCAGGGCCATCTTGGCCGCCCCGATGTTGGACGAATAGAGTAGAATCTCCGGCACCGACAGCCACCGGTTCCTGGGGTGGAAATCGGAGATGGTGAAGCGGGCGACGCGGATGGGCTTGGAGGCGTCGTAGCCGTCCTCCAGGGTGACAGTGCCGCCGTCCAGCGCCATGGCCATGGTGAACAGCTTGAAGGTGGACCCCATCTCGTAGATGCCCTTGGTGGCGCGGTTGAAACCGGGTTCTCCCCGGGCGGTCGCCGGTACGTTGGGATCGAAATCGGGCAGGGAAACCAACGCCAGGACTTCGCCCGTGTTCACGTTCATCACCACCCCGGCGGCGCCCTTGGCGCGGAACTCAACCATGGCCGCCATGATTTCCTGGCGCATCACCGACTGGATGCGAAGGTCGATGGAAAGCCGAAGGGCCTCCTTCCCGCTTTTGAGGGCGGCGTCGAAATAGCTCTCCAACCCGGCGATCCCGCGGCCGTCCACGTCGGTGAATCCGAGCACGTGGGCCGCGTCCCTGCCGTGGGGATAGACGCGGCGCTCCCCGCGCTGGAAGGCTAACCCCGGAACGCCCAGACGATTGACCGCGTACTGCTGGTTGGGTGTCAGGTTGCGCTTGAGCCAGACGAAACGCCCCTTGGACCTAAGCTTGGCCAGCACCTCGGAGCGGTCGAGGCCGGGAAGGACCCGGACCAGCTTGTCGGCGGCTTCCTCGGCGTCCGGCACGAAGCTGGGGTCGGCGAAAAGGGACGCGGTGGGCAGGCTCGTGGCCAGGATCACCCCGTTGCGGTCGATGATGTCGGCGCGTTCCGTCGCCGCCGGGCCCAGGACCGGGGCGCGCGCCAGGCGCGGCCCGTCTTCCCAAACGGCAAGATCGATCAGGCGCCCGGCGATGACGAGAAAAGCCAGCGCGAAGACCACGGCGGTCACCAACAGGCGGTTGCGCCCGGTTTCGAGGGCCTGTTTGCGGGTTTCCTCCAGGCGAACCCGTTGAAGACGGTCTTCCCGGCGCCGTGACACCCGGGCGCCGATCATGGAACCGCCGTCCCCACGCTCAGGGCGGCGGGAATCGCCTCCGGCCCGGCGTCCGGACGGCGCCCCCCCATTGCCCCGTCTAGAGGCATGGAAACCACGGGGTCCTTGGGCCGGGGGGTACGATGGGGAAGGTCGTCGAAGGTTCCCATCTGTTCAGGATTTAGGGGCTTCATGCCCAGATGCCGGCCGGCCAGCACGCGCAGGCGGGCGGAGTTGTTCAGGTGACTCCATTCCGCCTTGAGCACGTGGACGGCTTCCCGGTCCTCGATGGTGGCCCGGTTGAGCTGGGTGAGCTCCTTCTCAAGGTCCTGCACCCGGTACTTGACCGAGAACAGGGCCAGGACGACGGCCCCGGCCATGAGAAGAAAGACGAGCGTGGAATGACGGATCATATCCGGCCTCCTTTCACGCCGCCCTGCTGTCCGGGTTCTCTCGCGGACCGGGCCAGGCCGGCGCCGCTGTGCGCTCCGCCGCCCTGAGGCGCGCCGAACGCGCACGCGGATTGTCGGACACTTCATCTGCCGTTGGTTTGACGGCGCCCCGGCGCAACAGCCGGAAACTGGGGAGCCGGACATCCATCATCTGGTATGGCCGGTGCCGCGAGGGCCTCGCGGCGCCCTCTGAGCGCGTCCTCAGGAAGTCCTTCACCCTGCCGTCTTCCAGTGAATGAAAGGAAACGACGCAGAGACGGCCGCCGGGCGCCAACAGTTCCTCCGCCGCGCTCAGGCCCTTGTCCAGTTCCTCCAGCTCGTCGTTGACGTAGATGCGCAGGGCCTGGAAGGTTCGGGTCGCGGGATCGATGCGCGCTGTCCGGGGAATGGTGCTGCGCACCAGGTCGGCCAGCTGGAAGGTGCGGGTGATGGGCGTCACCGAACGGGCCTTGACGATGGCCCTGGCGATGCGCCGCGACGCCCGTTCGTCGCCAAGCCGGTAAAGAATGTCGGCAAGTTCCTGTTCGGCCAACTCGTTGACCACGTCGGCCGCGGTCATGCCTTTCCTGGACATGCGCATGTCCAGGGGCCCGTCGGCGCTGAAGGAAAACCCCCGCGACGGATCGTCCAGTTGCATCGACGAGACGCCCAGATCCAGGGCCACCCCATCCACCTTGTCCACGCCGACGTCGGACAAAAGATCCTTCATGTCGCCGTAGCGCCCGCGCAGAACGGTGACCCGGCCCGGATAATGCTGGCCCAGGTCGGCGGCGAACATTTCGCTCCCGGGATCGCGGTCGATGCCCCAGATGGTGCAGCGGGCGGCGTCCAGGATGGCCCTCGAGTACCCGCCGGCCCCGAAGGTGCCGTCCACGTAGATGCCGCCGTCCCGGGGGGCCAGGATTTCCAGCACCTGGGACAGCATCACCGGCGTGTGGGCGGCGCTCACGAAGACGTCTCCCCGTCTCCCGGCGGCCGCCGCAGGCGCAGGGTGGCGCCCCGCGACCGGGCGCGCTCGAAAGCCTGTTTCCGGTTGATTTCGTAAGCCGCGGGTTCCCACATTTGCAGGCGCGCGCCCCGGCCCACGAACAGCACCTCGTTCGTAATGTTGGCGAAGTCGAGAAGCTCCTTGGGCAGCACCACGCGGCCCTCGGGATCGAAGGGCAGGCGATGGGCGTTCTCCAGGATCACCGCGGCCAGGTCGTCGTGCTCGTCGGAAAACAGGTCCAGGTCCTCCAGGCTCTCGCTGAGGCGGATCATGAAGTCTTCGCCGCAGGCCTCGATGGCGGCGACCTTGAACAGGGGGTAGGCGTAGAGGCCGGCGAAATCCTGGCCCTCGAAAGAGTCGCGGAATGGCTTGGGAACGGAGACCCGACCCTTCTTGTCGATCTTGTAGACGTGTCGTCCCACCAGCAGGGTCATCTGTGCCCCCGAAACGCTCTTCCTCCCAGCACTGAGCAACCGATGCGCGGCACCGCCACGACCCACGGAAGCACCCAATTGGGATATCATGGGTAATCCTGGGAATCAATGGGATATTATGGTTTTACTTGGGTTAACAAAGTCTTTCCAACAGACGCGCGGGCCTCACTTCGTGGGGCTTTGAGTAAGTTCGGAGTGCCCGAGGCACGGGCGGGTATATAGAGGGGGTAATTTTGTCGTAATTATGTTCGATATATGTTCTTTTCTTGGCGAAAATGCTTCCCCTTCAAAAACAATCCCTTGCGGACTGCCGGGAGAAGCGCCAGACGGCCTGTAAGCCGGGTTCTGTCCCCGCGTTACCGCGGGGGATGGCCATTCATCTAGGACGCCCGTTACCGGACGCCTCGCGCGACCTACCCGGGCGGCGGCGCGAAAACCCGCCCGCCGGAGAGAGACTCCGGCATGCCGCCCCTACTTGGTCTCGCTCCCGGTGGGGTTTGCCGTGCCGTCCCCGTTGCCGGGAACGCGGTGCGCTCTTACCGCACCCTTTCACCCTTACCCGCCTCTGGCCAGAGGCTTCGGCGGGCGGTTTGCTTTCTGTGGCACTTTCCCTGGGGTCGCCCCCGCCGGGCGTTACCCGGCACCGTGTCTCCGTGGAGCCCGGACTTTCCTCCCCCGGCACAGGGCAACCCACGCCGAAGGCGGCCATCCGGCCGTCTGGCCCCTATAAAGGTAATCCTTGGCTCCGTCCCGTCAAGGGGTTGCGATGAGCCCGGTCAGCGCCCGCAGGCGCTCCGCCGTCTCGGCATCGATCCCGCCGTCGGTCAGGGCGGGCCGGTAGTGGCGCTGGAAGGCCGCGACCGTCATCGCCAGGTCTTCGGTTTCGTACCCCACTTCCGCCAGCATGGCGGCGATCCCGCCTTCGTCGATCTCCCCGGCCCCGGCGCCGTCCGAAGCCTCGGGCCAAAGGCCGATGCCCTTTTCCGCCAGGCGCCGCCAATCGAACAGCTCACCTGGGTCCTTCTTGCGCCGGGGCGCCACGTCGGAGTGGCCGACCACGTTGCGGGCAGGAATGGGATGGCGGGTGAGGACGGCGAGGGACAGATCGAAGCATGCCGCCATCTGGGGGTCCGGAAAGGGCCGGTATCCGAACTGGTGGCCCGGGTTGACCAGCTCGATGCCGACCGAGCGGCCGTTGACATCCCCCCTTCCCCGCCACCATGCCTCTCCGGCGTGCCAGGCCCGCATTTCCTCCTCGACCAGCCGATGCACGGCGCCGTCCTCGTCGATCAGGTAATGGGCGCCGACCCCGGCCGCCGGATCGCAGAGGCGCGCCATGGCGTCTTCGGCGCTTTCCATGCCCGTGTAGTGGATGACCAGCATGTCCACGGGCGTCCCCGCCGGGCGGGCGTCGAAATTGGGCGACGGATGCCGGGTCAGGATAGTCACTTCCGTCCGTGCGACTTCTGAATCCGGTCATGGGCGGCGTTGATGGCCGCCATCTTCTCGTTGGCCAGGTCGATGAACTCCTGGGGCAGGCCGTGGGCGATCAGGGTGTCGGGATGATAATCACGGGTGAGCCTGTGGTACGCCTTCCTGATCTCGCCGTCGGAAGCGTCCCTGGTCAGGCCCAGTATCTGGTAGGGGTCGGCCTCGTCCGGCCCCAACTCGGCCGCCTGGATGCGCTCGAAGGCGCGGTCGTCGAAACCGAAGATCGCGGCCACGCGGCCGAGAAACTTCAGTTCCGCCGCATCGACCGCCCCGTCCGCCTTGGCGATGTGGAACAAGCCGCCGAGCAGTTCCTCCAGCACGGCGGGGTCGTGGGCGAACATGGCCGCGATCTGCTGGGCGTAGGGCTCGTAACCCCCGGCGTCGTCGCGGGCCTCGTCGAACAGGCGGCCCACGTTCTTCGCCTCCTCGGGCGGGATGTGAAAAACCTGCTTGAAGGCGGCCACCTCGTCCTGCGTCACCCGGCCGTCGGCCTTGGCCATCTTGGCGGCGAGCACGATGACCGCCAGGGTGAAGGCCACCTGCCGGTC
>JADFTO010000206.1 GCA_022560215.1 Pseudomonadota bacterium
CCCCATGTCCCACTTCATGTCCTCCATGCCGCCCGAGGGCTTGATGGAGATGCCGCCGGTGTCGAAGGTCACGCCCTTGCCGACGAAGGCGACGGGGGCCTTCTTGGACTTGGTTCCCCGCCAGCGCATGACGAGCAGCTTGGATTCCCGAGCGCTGCCCTGGCCGACGCCGAGAAGGGCGCCCATGCCGAGTGACTTCATCCGCTTCTCGCCCAGGACCTCCACATCGACCCCGAGGCGGGTCAGGCTCCTGGCCTGATTGGCCAGGGATTCGGGGTAGATGATGTTGGCCGGCTCGGAGACCAGGTCGCGGGTGAAGAACACGCCGTCGGCCACCTTGTCCTGGATGTCGTAAAGGGCCCGCGCCCGGGCCTGGCCGGAGACCAGGAACCTGATGGTCTTGAGGCTCGGCTTCTCGCTCTTCTTTTCCTTGGTCCGGTACTTGTCGAAACGATAGGAGCGCAGCCTGGCGCCCAAGGCCATCTCGGCGGCCATGGCGGCGGGCTTGATGGCGCATCCCTCGAGGGCGTCCACGGCCACCGCCGCGGCGGCGAACCCCTTGCCGCCGAGCACCACGTAGATGCGCCCGCCCACGGCCTGGAGGCCCTTGGCGTCCAGGTCGCCGGCCTTGCCCAGGCCGATCAGGACGAGGCGGTCGAGCCCCGTCCCCGAAGGCGAGATCAGGTCCAGGCTCTGGTTCCGGCCGCCCTTGAATCGGCTGGCCACGATGGCGCGCCGGAGCCCCCCCTTCATCTTCCGGTCCATGGTCCGGGCGCTGGGCGTGAGCTTGCGGTTCTTCATGACGCCGACGGCGAGTACACCCGTCGCGGGCAGGTCCGGTTTCGAAAAGACGATCTTCATGGGGGTCCCCCTGACATGTTCTTGCCGGCCATGGCCGGCGCCTTCGTTTACTCTGGCCCCGATGAAAAAAAGTGCGGCCGGCGCGCGGCGAAGGACTTTCTTTCACCAACAACAATGTAGCCATGAAGACGCCAAAGGAAAGGGTTTGTTCGCCTAGAGCGCTATCCGGCTAGTTGGGATCAATTTGATGGGAGCAAATCGGTTCATCCGGGCAGGCGCGGCGCGCCGCGCGATGCGGTGCAGTCTCGCTGCGCGCCGCAACGCACCCGGGGGGCCGATTTGCCCCACCGGAGGCCGCAGGTCAAATGGTCCCAACTAGCCGGATAGCGCTCTAAGGATTCCGGGCATGGACGGCCTCCCATCGGCTGTGTTGTTCGCCTGCACCATGAACGCGATCCGTTCGCCCATGGCCGAGGGCATTCTCAAGTTCCTGCACGGCCGCCACATCTACGTGGACTCGGTCGGCGTGCGCGGCGGCGAGATCGAGGGCTTCGCCATCGCCGTCATGGACGAGATCGGCATCGACCTGGCCCGGCACAGACACAAGACCTTCGGCGACCTGGAAGACACCTCCTACGACCTGATCATCACGCTCTCGCCCGATGCCCAGCACAAGGCCATGGAGCTGACCCGGGTCATGGCCTGCGAGGTGGAATTCTGGAACACCTTCGATCCCTCCATCGTGGAGGGAAGCCGCGAGGCCAGGCTCGACGCCTACCGCCAGGTGCGCGATCAGCTCATGGAGCGGATCAAGGCCCGTTTCCCGTTGACGGCGGCCGCCGGGGTGTGAGAATCGGGGATTCCGCAAGGAAAAACCTTGACAAAATCAAGCCCGCGGTCATTTTCCTTGGCCTTCGTCGAAACAACCGCCCGAGAGAAACATGGCAAAGGAAGAGGTTCTCGAAATCACCGGCACCGTGACCGAGCTGCTGCCCAACGCCATGTTCCGGGTGAAGTTGGAAAACGACCACGAGATACTCGCCCATACCGCGGGAAAGATGCGCAAGCACCGCATCCGCGTGCTCGCCGGCGACAAGGTCAACGTGGAAATGACCCCCTACGACCTGACCAAGGGCCGGATTACTTTCCGTTACAAGTGACGGTCCGTTAGAGGATTTTCCGCTCAGGTGGAATCCCACGAGCCCCCTTATCGGATATTGCGCTAGACTGGGCCCATGCCCCGTCTGATCCTCGCTTCGGCGTCGCAGAGGCGGCTCGAGCTCCTGGCCCAGATCGGCATCGTTCCGGAGCGGATCGAGGCCGCCGGCGTGGACGAATCCCCCCGCCCGGGAGAGACCCCGGCGCGGCTGGCCCGGCGCCTGGCCGAGGACAAGGTCCGCCTAGTGGCGGAGCGCTTCCCGGAAGACCTGGTGCTGGGCGCCGACACGGTGGTCGCCTGCGGCCGCCGGGTGCTCGCCAAGGCGGCGGACGAGGATGCCGCCAGGCGCTGTCTGGGTCTGCTTTCGGGGCGCCGCCACCGGGTCCATGGCGGCGTCTCGGCGGCCTTCGGCGGGAGCGTCCGGACCCGGCTGGTGACCACGGCGGTCCGCTTCAAGCGCCTGAGCGCGGCCGAGGTCGACGCCTACATCCGATGCGGCGAATGGCGGGACAAGGCCGGGGCCTACGCCATCCAGGGACGCGCCGGGGCCTTCGTGATCGACGTCATCGGGTCCTATTCCAACGTGGTCGGCCTGCCCCTTTACGAGACGGCGGCCCTGCTCCGGGGCCTGGGCCTGGAGGCCGCATGGCCGAAATCCTGATCGACGCGCAGCCGGGGGAAACCCGGATCGCCCTGGTTGAAGACGGCCGCCTGGCCGAGGTGGAGGTGGCGCGCCGGGACGCGCTATCGGCCGTGGGCGACATCTATCTCGGCCGGGCCGAGGCGGTGCTGCCGGCCCTCGACGCCGCCTTCATAGACATCGGGCTCGAGCGCTCCGGCTTCCTCGCCCTGCCCGAGGCCCGGCCCTACGGGGCGGAGGGCGGTGACGACGGCATCGGGGACTACGTGGGCGAAGGCGACAAGGTCCTGGTTCAGGTCCAGCGCGACCCTTTCCAGGACAAGGGCGCCAAGCTGACCACCCACATCACCCTGCCGGGCGCTGTCCTGGTCATGACGCCTGAGCGGCCGGGCATCGGGCTTTCGAAGCGCATCGCGGGCGAGGAGGCGCGCGGGCGGGTGCGGGCCCGCATCCAAGACCTGGCCGGGGACGGCTTCATCGCTCGCACGGCCGCCGCCGAGGCCGGCGAGGAAGCCATCGGGCGCGACCTCGCCGCCTTGCGGGACGCCTGGGCGGAAATCGACGCCAAGCGGGCCCGGGCGAAGGCGCCGGCCCGCCTCCATGCGGAACTCGACCCGGTGCTGCGCTGGCTCCGCGACGCAGGCGCGCCGGAGCGCATCGTCATCGACGACTCGGGGATCCTGGCCCGGGCCCGGGCCTATGCGGAACGCCTGCGCCCGGAACTGGCCGACAGGCTGCATCATCACTCAGGGAGCGCCCCGCTCTTCGAGGCCCACGGCATCGAGGAACAGATCGACGCCGCCCTCGACCCCGCCGTGGCGCTCTCCGGCGGCGGCGGCATCGTCATCGAGGAGACCCGGGCGCTCACCGCCATCGATGTCGACACCGGCGCCGGCGGATCCAGGGGCGGGCGCGAGGAAGCGGCCCTGCGCACCAATGTCGAGGCCACGGGCGAGATCGCCCGCCAGGTCCGCCTGCGCAACCTCGCCGGACTCCTGGTGGTGGACTTCGTATCCATGCGCCGGCGCGACCACGGGGGGCGGGTGCTGGAGGCGTTGCGCCAGGCCCTGGCCCTGGACCCGTGTTATCCACAGGTGACCGGATTCACCCGGCTGGGACTGGTGGAGATGACCCGGCGCCGGCGCCGGCCCTCCCTGGCCGAGGTGCTCCGCGGGCGGGACTCCGGCGGCCCGCTCAAGTCGGCGCTCACCGTCGCCTTCGATGTCCTTCGCGCCGTCGGCCGCGAGGCCCGCGCCATGCCGGGCGCCGCCCTCGGCGTGACGGCGGCGCCGGACGTGATCCAGGCTTTGCAAGGCGCCGCCGGCGACGCCCTGGCGGCGGCGGAAACAAGCCTCGGCCGGCCCTTGGGGCTGACCCCTGACCCGGCCCGCCCCCGGGAGGGCTTCCACGTGGCCGCCGGCGATGGCTGAACGGGTACGGCCGAGGGCGCGGCCCTGTCCCCTCTGCGGCCGCCCGGCCGTGGCCCGCTTCCGGCCCTTCTGTTCCCGGCGCTGCGCGGACGGGGACCTGGGCAAGTGGATCGCCGGGGACTACCGGATTCCGACGGACGAGGTGCCCGATCTGGAGGAGGAGGAGCCTGGACAGGAAGGGTGAAGTTATCTATAAGCCGCCGGCGGGCGGCAATGGTTCCCGCCCCGGGCGCCCAGGTAGCTCAGTTGGTAGAGCAGCGGACTGAAAATCCGTGTGTCGGTGGTTCAAATCCGCCCCTGGGCACCACCTTTTCTCAATACTTTTCAATACGTTACCATAATAACTCGCTTCGCGTTTGTTTGCCACAAAACAGCTGAGCAACCATAGAGCAAGCACGCGATAGGGTGCTTTTAGCGCTGCCTTCCCGGCCATCGCGGCAAATCCTCGGGGTGGTTTATACCAAAGGGCGTTGAGCTTGACTCATCGCCCTTTGGCAAGCGCGACCGCGCGCCGGCGCTTATGCCTGAGAGCCTGCGTGGCGCATGAACGCTCAGCGGTCCTTCTTAAGGGCCGCTGGTATTATCCATTGCTTGAATCATGTGATTCCCCCTTGCCTGCCGAGCGTGTTGCCGTAGGATACGGGAAAAAACAGGGGAGGCGACATGGCCGAGGTGGAAGAAGCGGCCGAACAGGCCGATGACCCGCCGAGGGGGCCGGAA
>JADFTO010000027.1:0-4030 GCA_022560215.1 Pseudomonadota bacterium
TCGGGGTCCGCACCATCCTCGGCGGCGAGTTCGAAGGGGAGCTGGCGGCGCTCGCCCGCGGGCTCATGGATAACGGCGCAAAGGCCCCGGGCGGGACGGCGGTTTCCCACGCCAAGCTGCGGTTTCGCGTGCCCGACCGCCGTGGCCTGCCCGATTTGACCCGTTACGGACACGTGACGACGGCCGAAGGCGACCGGCTGACGGCCGGCTATACGGAATCCAGCCGCGGGTGCAAGCATCTCTGCCGGCACTGTCCGGTGGTGCCCGTCTACGGCGGGCGCTTCCGCGTGGTGGACGCCGGCGTGGTCCTGGCAGACATCCGCAACCAGGTGGCGGCGGGGGCGCGCCATATCACCTTCGGCGACCCGGATTTCTTCAACGGGCCCGGCCACGCCATGGGTCTGGTTCGGGCGCTGCATTCGGAATTCCCGGACCTGTCCTACGACGTGACCATCAAGGTCGAACACATTTTGCTGCATGCCCGCCACCTGCGGACCCTTTCCGACACCGGCTGCCTGTTCATCACCACGGCGGCCGAATCGGTGAACGACCGGATCCTCGCCCTGCTCGCCAAGGGGCATACCAGGAGCGACTTCATCCGGGCCATCGCCCTCACCCGGGACGCCGGCGTCTTCCTGTCGCCGACATTCATTCCGTTCACGCCCTGGAGCAGCCTCGAGGACTACGCCGATTTGCTGGACCTGCTGGCCGAGTTGGACATGACCGCCCACGTGGCGCCGGTTCAGCTGACCATGCGGTTGCTGGTGACGAAGGGATCGCGGCTTTTCGACATCCCGGGCTTTCGGGACTTGCTGGGAGATTTCGACCCCGGGACGCTGGGCTACGGGTGGGCCCATCCCGATCCCAGGGTCGATGCCCTGCAGGTGCGCGTCCGCCGGGCCGTGGAGGAGGGAGAGGGCAGCCGGGACACCTTCGCCGAACTTTGGCGCCTCGCCGGCGAGGCGCTCGGCCGGCCCCCTTCCGGGCCCCCTGCCGCCGGCCGGGCGCAGTCTTCCGTTCCCTCGACCGACGAGCCCTGGTATTGCTGCGCGGAGCCGACGGACGGCCAGTTCGCCAAAATTTAGGGCTGCCGCCATCGGCGCCTTGGGGAACGCATGAAACGCCTGCTCCTTTTGGTTCCCACCACGTCCTACCGGGTCGGTGACTTCCTGGCCGCCGCCCAAAGGCTGGGCGTGGACGTGGCCGTCGGTTCCGACCAGCCCCAGGTGCTGGAAAGCCATGGCCGGACCGTCACCGTTGATTTCCTGGACCTGGAAAAGGGCGTCCGGCAGATCGTCGCCTACGCCGGGCGTTATCCCTTGCTCGCCATCGTGCCCACCGACGAGGAAACCACGCTCCTGGCCGCCCTGGCGTCCCGGGAGCTCGGGCTCGCCCACAACACGCCCGAATCGGTCGAGGCGGCGGGAAACAAATTCCGCTTCCGCACCGTTCTCGCCAACAGCGGCCTGACGGTGCCCAGGTTTTCGCTCTACTCCACCGGCGACGATCCGGAACGCCTGGCGGACGAGGCCGGCTACCCGGGCGTCCTCAAACCCCTCGCCATGTCGGCCAGCCGCGGCGTCATCCGCGTCGACGACCGGGGTGAGTTCATCGGCGCCTTCCGGCGCATCAAGGGAATCCTGGAACGCCATGGAGGGCGGAGGGACTCCCACATCCTGGCCGAGGATTACGTGCCCGGGCGCGAGGTGGCCCTGGAGGGCCTGTTGACCGGGGGCCGCTTGCACGTTCTGGCGCTTTTCGACAAGCCCGATCCCCTGGAAGGCCCCTTTTTCGAGGAGACCATCTACGTCACCCCTTCCAGGCTTTCTCAGTCAGAACAGGACGCGGTGGCCGACACCGCGGCCACGGCCGTCGCCGCCCTGGGCTTGACCTCCGGCCCCATTCACGGGGAGTTCCGCCTCAACGGCCGCGGGGTCTGGGTCATCGACCTGGCCGCCAGGTCCATCGGCGGGCTGTGCGCCAGGGCCTTGCGGTTCGGGGCCGGGATGCGGCTGGAAGAGATAATCCTGCGCCACGCCCTGGGAATGCCGGGCACGATTAAGGAACGGGAAGCGGAAGCCGCCGGCGTCATGATGATTCCCATCCCGGGGGCGGGAACCCTTCGCCGCGCCGATGGCCTGATCAGCGCCCGCTCCGTGACCGGCGTCGAGGACGTGAGCATCACCATTCCCCGGGGCCAGGCCGTGGTTCCCCTGCCCGAGGGCTCGCGCTACCTGGGCTTCATCTTCGCCAGGGGAGACACCCCCGGCGCCGTGGAGGCCGCCCTCAGGGAAGCTCACGGCCGGCTCCGGTTCACCATCGATTGACGGCCGGCCCCGGTCCTTAAAACGGGTTGTAGCGGACGGTGTCGCGGTTGGGTTATGTCTCGTGGCTGCCTTTGACTATTTCGGTCAACGTCACCGCAAGGTGGTCCTCGACCACCACCACCTCGCCGCGGGCGACGAGACGGTTGTTGGCGAAAATGTCCACGGCTTCATCGACTCCGCGGTCCAATTGCACGACGGCGCCGCGCCCCATCTTCAGGAGTTGGCTCACCTTCATTATCGACGTGCCGAGGACTGCGGACACCTCCACCACGACGTCATAGACGGCTTGACCGGAGTCATCGAAGGAATCCCTCTGCCCGGCGCCGATCGTCTCGGGCGCTTTCTCGACCTCTTCCGCCTGTTCTTCCTCTTCGGCCATGGGCATCCCCTGAGCTGCAAGCCTAATCGATGATCCACCGCCACGTCCATTCCTATGTCGGGCGGTGAGCGGACCATAAGTCCGTTTTGTTCATAAAACCTTACCAAACCTGAAAGAAATGGCCGGCCCCGGCCGGTGAAGGCCAAAGGTGGTTTGCTCCAGCTCCGCGACAGGTCATAATGGTGCTTGTCACTGGCCAGAGAGGGCGCCATGCCTAAGTACGAAGTCGCCATTTACAACGAACAAGTCCGGCAAATGCTCAAGCAAGGCGACAAGCACGAATTCCTGGACGACGACTGGGCCGACATCCATTACCTGGAATTCACGGCCAGCGGCGAGCAGGAGGCCCGGGCCAAGGCCCATTCCAAATACCCCCCTGAACAGGGCTACGTCATCGAAAACATCACGCCCGCGATGGAGACCTGACCGTCGACCGGGCGACCATGGCGGACATCGAAAGCAGCCAAGAGGGATATTCATGCCCGCCTCTTGTTCTGGTTATCGGGTTTCACCATGTCATAGGACGCCGTATTGGTCATAAGTTCCAGGGAAGGAAGCCATGAATGAGCCGGTCATGGCGCAACGTTCGCCTTACTTCGTCGACGTGGTCGCGGGCGAGAGCTATTGGTGGTGCGCCTGCGGCAAGTCCAAGAGCCAGCCGTTCTGCGACGGCAGCCATAAGGGGACGGCGTTCACCCCCGTCGAATACAAAGCGGAAAAGGACGGCCGGATCGCCTTCTGCGGCTGCAAGCGGAGCGCGGAAAAACCCCTTTGCGACGGGACCCATACAAAGCTCTAGCATTTCGGCCCCCCGGTCCGGCGTTCCGAGGGCGGGCGCCGGACGAAACTCTTTTTTAACGTTCCTCCACTAATGTTCTTAGGTCTAAGCAAGCTCCCCGCCGCCATCGAGAAGGGAGCGCCAAAGGGACTTCGGGAGAAGCCATTAACCGGAAAGGCCTGGAAAATGCTTCATCTGCCTGATAACGGACGCCAGATTTACGAGGTGTCCATCTACAACAAGGAAGTTCGCGCCCTGGTCAAAGAGAACCAAAGCCATTCCTATTTCGATGACTTCTGGGCCGATGTTCGGATTCAGGACGTCATCGCCCGAAACGAAGTCGAAGCGCGCAAGTTGATCGCCAAACGGTTCCCGCCCGGGGACGGCTTCGTCATCCAGGAAATTCACCGGGGCGAGATTTAGTACTCACTTTCACAATTCCGTGTCACGTACGATCGCTTTTCCGGGTTCCTCGGAAGGAGGGGAGGCGGGTGTGCTGCGGTGCCATCAGCGAGCCTTCCCGACGCCCCGAGGGGGCGGGAAAAG
>JADFTO010000027.1:4038-16974 GCA_022560215.1 Pseudomonadota bacterium
GGTGATGGTCACCCATGCCGGCGGAACGGGCGCCTAGCCGAAAGCCAGGCCGGGCCGTCGTACGTAATACGGAATTGTGAAAGGGAGTACTTGCCCGTATTCCTGTTGGCTTTGTGAATCCCCTCTGGGGATTCCATGTCCTTAGATCATCGGGGGCTGTGTCTTTTCCGCCGGGCTACTGGTTCGCTTCCTCCAACTCGCCACCTCCCTCGAAGAAGCGATAGGCCTCCATACCGTCGAGGACCACCCCGTCGAAACCCTGGGCGATGATACCGTAGATGTAGGACTCGGTGTTTCCGGTGATGATCTTCTGCCATTCGGGGCGCCAGTATTCCACGTAGTATTTGTCGGGGTCGCCGGGGAAGGCGGCGCTGATCCAAAGGGGCGAGCCTTCCCGCCAACGGGGCTTCCAGTAATAGAAGTAACTGGCGGCTGATCCGATGTCGACGTGGGCCAGGACCAGGCGGCGGCCGCCCGTCTTCTTGTATTTCAAGGTCTCGACGGCCCTTTTGCTCAAGGGTTGGCGCTTGTGGAAAACGTCGACGATGATCATGTCGTAGTTGGTGTCGTGCATCTTGAGGACGAATTCCTGTTGCACGCCGAATGCGGCCGATTCACGGATCTGGGCGAAGTTTTTCACCTGTCCCAGGGAGATCACGCTGAACGGATTCTCGTTGAAGGGGCGGGAGGGGTAGTCGGGCAGGCGGTTGAGCTCCAGGCCCATGGCCGGGGCGGCGAAGGGAATAAAATCCTTGGCCGAGTTCAACCGGTATGACTCGTCGATCCCCTTCGTCTCCTTCACGTAATCGACGACCAGGACCTTGAGGCCGTTGGCCTTGGCCATTTCGGTCAGGGCGAGGAGCTTTTGCCGGTTCTCGTCGGGCGTCGGCATGCCGAATTCCGGATAGCCGAACTGAAGCGACTCCTGGAGCACGCCGTCGATGGACCGCATGTAGGTGCGGGCGGGGGCCACCCGGGTTTCCTCCACGTCGTCGATCTTGACCAGCAGGTCGAGCCCGTTCTGCGGGATGACCAGGAAGTTGGGCCGGTAGCGGCGGGTGAAGCCGCTGATGGACTGAACGAACTTGCGCATCTCCTCGCGGTAATCGAGCAGGAGTCCCCCGAGCCCGGCCGTGGGCGCCTCTTCGATTTCGCTGTCCCGCCCCTGAATCCGCACCTGGCCCCTGACCTGGGCCAGGGCCGACCCGGCGAGAAGCGCGATGAGGGCGGCCAGGCAGAAGACGCGCAGGCTTCGCATGGGCCGACTCCCCGTTCGGACAAGATTCCTCGACATTAATTTATGATACCGCCCGGCCGGTTAGGAAAGGGTAAATCAAAGCCGGTCCGCCACATATTCGGCGATGGCGAGGGAAGCGGTCAGGCCCGGGGATTCGATCCCGTAAAGGTTGACCAGGCCGTCGATGCCGTGCGCATCCGCCCCCTGGATGACGAAATCGGCTCGGGGCTCGCCGGGCGCCTGGACCTTGGGGCGGACGCCGGCGTATCCCGGCGACAGCGTCCCGTCCTCGAGGGCGGGCCAGTAGCGGCGGATGGCCTTGTAGAAGACGCCGGCCAGGCCTTCATCGACGTCATAGTCGATCTCCTCGATCCACTCCGCGTTGGGCCCGAAGCGCGCTCGGCCTTCCAGGTCCATGGTCAGGTGGATGCCGTCCCCCGCTGCCTCGGGCACCGGATAGACGAGCCGGGAAAAGGGGCAGGGCCCGCTGAGCGTGAAGTAGGTGCCTTTGGCGAGGCGGCGCGCCGGGATCGAGTCCTTGGGCAATCCCTCGAGGACGGCCGCCACCCCTTGAGCGCCGAGGCCGGCCGAATTGACCAGGTTGCGGCACGCCAGTTCCATGGGCTCCGCGCCGCCCACTTCGACGACCTTGTGCTTGGCGCTTACATGCCCGCCCCGGACAGGAGAGCGGAACGCGACCGCCGCCCCGGCCGCCTCCGCGTCGCCTTGCAGGGCCAGCATGTATGCGTGGGTATCGAAGATCCCGGACGACGGGGACAGGAAAGCGGCGGCGGCCTTCAAGCCCGGCTCCAGGGTTCTGGCCTCGGGGCCGTCCAGCCATTCCAGGTCCCCGACCCCGTTTTCCCGGGCGCGCTCGAAGAGGACTCGCAGGGCCGCGATCTCGGTTTCCTCGGCGGCGACGATCAGCTTGCCGCAGCGCCGGTGGTCGATGCCGTGGCGGGCGCAATAATCATAGAGCCGCTCACGTCCCTCCACGCAGAGCCGGGCCTTGAGGCTGCCCGGGTCATAGTAGATGCCGGCGTGGATGACTTCGCTGCTGCGCGAGCTGACGCCTGTGCCGATGGCCTCGTCCGCCTCGATCACGATCACCTCGCGGCCCCTGAGGGCCAGTTCCCTCGCCACCGCCAGTCCGATGACGCCGGCGCCGATTACCGCGCAGTCGATGGATTCCGTCATGCCCGCCCGTGCCGCCAAATCATCCCCGGCCCCCGCGACTTTGGCCGTCCCCGGCCGGGCGGTCAAGCGGGCCCGGCCATGGGCGTTGATGTTTCCCGGCTTTCTTGGTCAAATCCGACGGTGGAAATTTCCTGCATAACAAGAGAGAGAGCCCTTCTCGGCGAGAGTCCCGTCTGGTCGCCGGCGGAGAATTCCCTCTATTGGGTGGATATTCCAGCCCGCAAGCTCCATCGGACGGACCCGGGAAACGGCGAAACCGAATCCTGGGAGCTGCCGAGTTCGCCCGGCATGATCGCGCTCCGCCGCAAGGGCGGCCTGGTGGTCGCCCTGGAGGACGGGCTTTACGGGTTCGATCCGCCATCCGGGCGTTGCGAGCTGCTGGTGCCGCTGGAAGCGGAGTGGCCTGGGAACAGGCCCAACGACGGCAAGTGCGATGCCGCGGGTCGCCTTTGGGTGGGCACCATGAACATGGCGGATTCAAGCCGGCCCTCGGGCAACTTCTATCGCATCGATCCCGACCTGAGGGTGACCAAAATCGGCGAGGGGTTTCGCGTTCCCAACGGCCTGGCCTGGGACCCGGCCGACCGCGTCATGTACCACACCGATTCCCGAACCCGGCATGTGATGTCTTATGCCTTCGATCCGGCAACGGGGGAACGGTCCGGCGGCCGGGAATTCTTTTCCTTCGACCGGGAAAGGGGCGGCAGCGTGGACGGCGCGGCCATGGACACGGAAGGTGGCTACTGGACCGTGCTCTACGGGGGGGGGAAGCTGATCCGGGTGACCCCCGATGGCGATCTGGACAGGGACATCCCCTTGCCCGTCACGCAGCCGACCATGCCGGCCTTCGGCGGCCCGCACATGAAAACCATCTTCATCACGTCGGCGTCCCAGAAACTGGGCGCAGACGAACTGGCGTCCCAACCCCTGGCCGGGGGGCTGCTCAGTGTTGCCGTCGATGTCCGGGGCCACGACGTCCATCCCTTCGGCGGCTAGAGCGCTATCCCGCGCCCGGAGCCCATCACCAAAATGTGAAGGCGTTTGTCTTGCGAGGCGGAGCGCGCCCGGGTCAAGCTGGCGCCATGAAACGGATGAACGTCGCGCCCAAGCTCATGGCGGCCGCCGCCGTGGCCGCGGTCGTCCTCGGCGTCCCGGCCGCGGCCACGGCCAATCCCCTGACCTGGGGCGTGGAGTGGCCGAACACGGACTTCTCCAAGAAATCCATCGACTTCAAGGATATTCTTTCGGGCGGGCCGCCCAAGGACGGGATTCCGTCCATCGACAATCCTGAGTTCGTGCCCGTCGCCGAGGTCCGCGACCTGGCCGACACCGAACCGGTCATCGGCATCATCATCAACGGGGACGCTAGGGCCTATCCCTTGCGCGTCATGACCTGGCATGAAATCGCCAACGATACCGTGGGCGGCGTGCCCGTGACCGTCACCTATTGCCCCTTGTGCAATTCCAGCATCGTCTTCGACCGCCGCCTGGACGGCCGCGTGCTGGATTTCGGCACCACGGGGAAGCTGCGGAATTCCGACCTGGTCATGTACGACCGCCAGACCGAAAGCTGGTGGCAGCAGTTTTCGGGCACCGCCATCGTCGGCGAATTGAACGGCAAGGTCTTGAAAATGCTTCCTTCCCGTCTGGAATCCTTCGCCCGTTTCCGGGAGCGCGCTCCCCAGGGCAGGGTGCTCGTGCCCAACGATCCCTCGATGCGCCGCTACGGCTCCAACCCTTACGTGAACTACGACAGCTCGTCCTATCCCTTCCTCTTCCGCGGAGAGTTGCCCGACGGCGTCAATCCCATGGTCCGGGTCGTCGTCGTGGACGGCGAGGCCTGGACCCTACCGCTGCTGCGCCGGAAAGGGTCCATCGCCAAGGGCAACCTCAGCCTGGTCTGGGAAGCGGGCCAGAATTCGGCCCTGGACACCCGGCGCATCGCAGAGGGAAGGGACGTCGGCAACGTGGTCGTCCGGCGCCGGAACGGGGACAGGGACGCAGACGTGCTCTATGATGTCACCTTCGCCTTCGTCTTCAACGCCTTTCATCCGGGCGGCGTTATCCACACCGAATGACATCCGGTCATGTTGCCCCGGCCCCGCATGGGCGCTAAATTCCGGGCTAGTTTCGCGGGCTGGGGATGGAAATCGGCGCCCATGTGATCACCATCGGCAACGAGAAGGGCGGCAGCGGCAAATCGACCGCCGCCATGCACCTGATCGTGGCCCTGCTGCAAAGCGGCCGGTCCGTCGCCAGCATCGACTTGGACCAGCGCCAGGGCACGCTCACCCGATACATCGAGAACCGGCGCGCCTACGCCAAGCGCCACGATCTCTCCATGCCCCAGCCCACCCACGAAACGGTGGCGCCGACCGCCGACCCCCGGCGCTCCGCCGCCGTGGAGGATGAGGAGGACCGGCTCCATGCCGTCGTCCAGCGGCTGGCGCGGGACAGGGACGTGATCGTCATCGACACGGCGGGCGGCGACACCAACCTGACCCGCCTCGGCCACTCCTACGCCGATACCCTGATCACGCCCCTCAACGACAGCTTCATCGATCTCGACGTACTCGCCCGAATCGACGGCGAGTCCATGAAGATCGGTGGTCCCAGCCACTACGCCGAAATGGTCTGGGAGCAGAAGATCAAGCGGGCGACGCGGGACGGCGGGTCCATCGACTGGATCGTCATGCGCAACCGGTTGAGCACCCTGGACGCCCGCAACAAGCGCCGCATGGCGAGGTCCCTGCACGATCTTGCCCTGCGCATGGGCTTCCGGGTGATCGCCGGTTTCGGCGAGCGGGTGATCTACCGGGAACTTTTCCTCAAGGGCCTGACCCTGATGGACCTGTGCCAGGTCTCGGGCCGGCTCAACCTTTCCCACGTGGCCGCCAGGCAGGAGGTGCGGAGCGTCGTCGAGGCCGTCGGCCTGCCGTCGGTGCTGGTCTCGGACGGGTCCTCGGAGTAGATTAGAGTGCTATCGGGCTAGTTGGGATCAATTTGATGGGAGCAAATCGGGTCATCCGGGCAGGCGCGGCGCGCCCGGCGATGCGGTGCCATCTCGCTCAGCGCCGCAACGCACCCGGGGGCTGCTCCACCGGAGGCCGGGTGCTTTTTCAGCCTAAGGCGTCGCCCGAGCATCTTTGCCGATGTCCCAGCATCGCCTGAGCAAAGCGCGCCTAGCCACGACGCAAAATCATCCCGGTGGTTCCAACTAGCCGGGTAGTGCTCTAGCGGCGGCCGCTGACGGACATTATGTAAAACCTGAATGGTTTGACCATGGCGAGCGCGAAAGTCCCAACCAGGAGACCTGCCGAGGTGGAAGCCTTCCTCGGCAAGGTGTCATCGACGCCTACGAGAAAGGGCGAGCGGGGGCGCCTGATCTTCGCCATGGACGCCACGGCCAGCCGCCAGCCCATGTGGGACCGGGCCTCTCAAATCCAGGGCGAGATGTTCACCGAGACGGCCGCCCTCGGCGGGCTGGAGATTCAGCTCGTCTTCTATCGCGGGTTCGGCGAGTTCATGGCCAGCCCGTGGCTGAGAGATGAGAAGACGTTTCTCCGTCTCATGACGTCCGTCACCTGCATGGCCGGCGAGACCCAGCTCGGCAAGGTGCTGCGCCACACCATCAACGAGACCAAGAAGAAGAAGGTCAACGCCCTGGTCTTCGTCGGCGACTGCATGGAAGAGGACGTGGACCGCCTGGGCGGGCTGGCGGGGCAAATGGGGCTCCTGGGTGTTCCTGCCTTCGTCTTCCACGAGGGATCGGACCCGATCGCCGCCTACGCTTTCAAGCAGGTGGCCCACCTCAGTAACGGCGCCTATTGCGGCTTCGATTCGTCCAGCGCCCACATGCTCAAGGACCTGCTCGGCGCGGTCGCCGTGTTCGCCGCCGGCGGCCGGCTGGCCTTGGAGGACATGGCCCGGGAGCGCGGCGGCGAGGTCCTGAAAATCGCCCATCAGGTCGGCTCCAAGGGAACATAGGGCCGTGCTCCCCTATTTCATCCTGGGCGTCGCCCTGCTCGCCGGGCTGTTGCTGGCGGCGCGCTGGTTCGTCAAAACCGAGCCCACCACCGTGGCCAAGGCGCTGAAGCGGATCGCCCTCATCCTTATCGTCTCGGTGATGCTTTTCTTCCTGCTCACTGGGCGGCTGGCCTGGGCGTTCTACGTCCTGCCCGTGCTCCTGCCCTGGTTTCTCAGGTTCCGGTCCCTGGCGCGCACGGCCAAGAACTTCTCGCGCATGTCGGCGGGACTCCGCGGGGATGCCACCGGGGAGACGTCGGACTTGAAAACCCGTTACCTGCAAATGGTGCTCGATCACGATTCGGGCGAGCTGGACGGCGAGGTGATCGAGGGAAAATTCGCCGGGCGGCGACTGAGCGACATGTCCCTGGCCGAGCTGGTGGACCTGCTTCAGACCTGCTGGTCCGAGGACGGCCAGTCGGCGCAGGTGCTCGAAGCCTACCTGGACCGCACCCACGGCGACTGGCGGGAAAGCACAGCCAAGGGAAAGGCGGAAACCGGGAGCATGGCCCGCGAGGAAGCCCTTCAGGTCCTCGGCCTCGAGGCCGGGGCCGGCAAAGACGACATCAAGGCGGCCCATCACCGGTTGATCGCCGGGCTCCATCCCGATCGCGGGGGCTCCACCTACCTGGCCGCCAAGATCAACCAGGCCAAGGACGTCCTGTTGGGCGGCTAGAGCGGCCGCCCGGCTTGCGGGCGGCGGGCGGCTGTGGCACAAAGGCCGCGCGCCCCGGGCGGCGGAGCCGGGGCCGTTACCGCGTCAGGGGACATCCATGGTCGAGCCAGTTCTGAAGGCGGTCTTTCCGGTGGCCGGTCTGGGGACCCGTTTCCTGCCGGCGACCAAGGCCCTGCCAAAGGAAATGCTGACCGTCGTCGACAAGCCCTTGATCCAGTACGCGGTGGAGGAGGCCCGGGAAGCCGGGATCGAGGACTTCATCTTCGTCACCGGGGCCGGCGGGGAGTTGTTCAAGAGCCATTTCGGCCCCGCGGCCGGACTCGAGGAGGCATTGAGGGAACGGGGCAACGACGAAGCGCTCGCATCCGTCCTCGATTGCCTCATCGACGAAGACCACATGCACGTCACGCCCCAGTCCCGGCCGCTGGGGCTCGGCCACGCCGTCGGCTGCGCCCGCGGCCTGGTCGGCGACGCGCCGTTTGCCGTGTTGCTCGCCGACGACATCATCCTGGCCCGGCCGGGCGGCCTCAGGCAGATGGTGGACGCCTATGGGGAAACCGGCGGCAATATAGTGGCCCTGGAGGACGTGCCCCGGGAAATGACCGCCCGCTACGGCGTCATGGACGTGGAGGAGGACTTGGGGCACATGGTCCGGGCCCGGGGCCTGGTCGAGAAACCTGAGCCTAAGGACGCGCCCTCGACCCTCGCCGTCATCGGACGCTATATCCTCCAGCCGGAGGTCTTCGGCCATCTGGCCAGGGGGGAGAAGGGCGCGGGCGGCGAGATCCAACTCACCGACGCCATCGCCGCCACCATCGGCCAGATCCCCCTGCACGGTATCCGCTTCGAGAAACGTTACGACTGCGGCAACAGGCTCGGCTTCATCGAGGCCAACATCGCCATCGCCCTGGCCCGGGACGACTTGAGGGACTCCGTCCGCCAGATGCTCGAGGCCTACCCATGAGCCCGGCGCCCATCGAAGGGGGGGCCGGCGCATGAAAGTGGCCATGATCGGGACCGGCTACGTGGGCCTGGTTTCCGGCGCCGGTTTCTCGGAGTTCGGCATCGACGTGGTCTGCGTGGACAAGGACGCGGGCAAGATAGAACGCCTCAACCGGGGCGACATACCCTTCTTCGAGCCCGGCCTGGAGGGCCTGGTTGCGACCAACGTCAAGGCCGGCCGTCTCACCTTCACCACCGATCTGGCGGCCGCCGTGGCCGGGGCGGACGCGGTGTTCATCGCCGTCGGCACGCCGAGCCGGCGCGGCGACGGATACGCCGATTTGTCCTTCGTCTACGGGGCGGCAGGCGAAATCGCGGCGGCGCTGGACGGCTACACGGTGGTGGTGACCAAGTCCACCGTGCCCGTCGGCACCGGCGACGAGGTGGAGAAAATCATCCGCCAGGCCCGCCCCGATGCCGACTTCGACGTGGTGTCGAACCCCGAGTTCCTGCGCGAGGGCTCGGCCATCAACGATTTCATGCGCCCCGACCGGGTCGTCCTCGGCACCGACAGCACCCGCGCCCGCGACCTGATGGGCCAGGTCTACCGGCCCTTGTACCTGATCGAGACGCCCATCCTGTTCACGTCGCGGCGCACGGCGGAACTCATCAAGTACGCCGCCAACACCTTCCTCGCCACCAAGATCACCTTCATCAACGAGATCGCCGACCTGTGCGAGCTGGTGGGGGCCGACGTCCAGGACGTGGCCAAGGGCATCGGGCTGGACGGCCGCATCGGGTCCAAGTACCTGCACGCCGGGCCGGGCTACGGGGGGTCGTGCTTCCCCAAGGACACCCTGGCCCTGATCCGCACCGCCCAGGACGCGGGCAGCCCCTTGCGCATCGTCGAGACGGTGGCCGGCATCAACGAGGTGCGCAAGAAAAGCATGGCCAGGAGGGTCGTCGAGGCCTGCGGCGGATCGGTGAAGGGCAAGACCATCGCCGTCCTGGGGCTGACCTTCAAGCCCAACACCGACGACATGCGGGACTCCATCAGCCTGGTCATCCTGCCCGACCTCCAGGACCAGGGCGCCGCCATCCGCGCCTTCGATCCGGAGGGAATGGAAGAGGCCAAGTCCCTGCTGGAAGGCGTCGCCTGGTGCGAAAACGCCTACGACGCCACCCTGGGAGCGGACGCCCTGGTCATCATCACCGAATGGAACGAGTTCCGCGCCCTCGACTTAGTTAGGATCAAGTCGCTGATGAAGGCGCCGGTGATGGTGGACCTGAGGAACATCTACAATCCAGACGAGATGGCCGCGGCCGGGTTCCGTTACACCTGCATCGGCCGGCCGGGGGCGGGGTAGGTGGAAGGCCGCCGGCTGGACCCGACCATCCTTCGCGAATACGACATTCGCGGCATCGTCGGCAGCACGCTCGCGGCCGACGACGTGACCGCCATCGGCCGGGCCTTCGCCGCCATGATCGTCCGCGACGGGGGGGAGACCATTGCCGTCGGCTACGACGGCAGGCACTCGTCTCCCGAGCTGGAGGCGGCCCTGGTCGATGCCCTCGCCGCCTCCGGGTTGAAGGTGTTCAGGATCGGGCTGGGGCCGACGCCCATGCTGTATTACGCCGCCCATACCCTGGGCACGGACGCGGGCGCCATGATCACCGGGTCGCACAACCCGCCCGACTACAACGGCGTCAAGATGATCCAGGGCGGGCGCTCCGTCTTCGGCGAGCGCATCGGCGAGCTGGGCCGGATGGCGGCGGAGGGGGATTTCGTCTCCGCCGCGGGCTCGGTGGCCGAACGCCCGGTTGCCGAGGAATACGTGGCCCGCCTGCGCCAGGGCTTCACCGGGGAGCGGCCCCTTTTCGTGGCCTGGGACGCCGGCAACGGGGCCACCGGCGAGGTCCTGCAAAAACTCGTATCCTCCCTGCCCGGGCGCCACCTGCTGCTCAACGAGGTCATCGACGGCGACTTCCCCGCCCACCACCCCGATCCCACGGTGGAGGAGAACCTGGAACAGCTCAAGTGCGCGGTGGTAGGGGAAGGCTGCGATTTGGGCATCGCCTTCGACGGCGACGGCGACCGCATCGGGGTGGTCGATTCCAAGGCCCGCGTTGTGTGGGGCGACCAGTTGCTCGCCATCCTGGCCGCCGACGTGCTCGCCCAAGTGCCTGGCGCCACCATCATCTCCGACGTCAAGGCCAGCCAGATGGTCTTCGACGAGATCGCGCGGCTCGGCGGCAAGCCTCTCATGTGGAAGACCGGCCATTCCCTGATCAAGGACAAGATGGCGGAGACGGGCGCGCCGCTGGCCGGCGAGATGAGCGGCCACATCTTCTTCGCCCACGAATACTACGGTTTCGACGACGCCCTATACGCCGCCCTCAGGCTGCTCACCATCGTCAGCCGCACGGCGGGCGGGCTCGACCGGCTGCATGACGCCCTGCCGGTCATGGTCAACACCCCGGAGGTGCGCATTCCCTGTCCCGAGGAGCGGAAGTTCCGGGTCGTGGACGAGGTCAAGGCGCGGCTGGAGACCATGGATGGGATCACCGTCAACGACATCGACGGGGTGCGGGTGCAAAACGGGGACGGCTGGTGGCTCCTGCGCGCCTCGAACACCCAAGGTGCCCTGGTCGTGCGCTGCGAGTCGGGGAGCGAACAAGGCCTGGAAAGGCTCAAGCGCATCGTCGCGGACCAGCTCCAGGCCAGCGGCGTCGAGGCCCCGGATTTCGGCTAGGGTGTGGACACCGAGAGTCTGCCTACGGCCACATCGCGGACCGTTGGAGACCCCGCCACGGAGTGCCGGTCATGATGCGGTGGACGGCTCCCAGCCAACGGCATCGCGATGTGCCAAAGTTGTGGTTTCCATGAACGAAGTGATCAGATGGGTGTTAGATCTGGCGAAGAACGTTTTCCAACTCCACGGCGTTGACAGTTACGGCCGATAAGGCAACGGATCTCTCGGTATGGAAAACTGGCGGCCCCGAGTTCGGTACAGGGCGAAGCAAAAACCGGTTTTCAAGTTGTCTCCCGGGGGAAGATCCCCCGGCAGGACTTCCTTTACAATGTCCACATCAGAAGGGCGGTTGCAATGGCTGGCAAGTTGACATTCGACGAACTGAAACAGGCCGTCGCCGAGGGGCGGATCGACACCGTGATCGCCGCCCAGGTCGACATGCAGGGCCGGCTGATGGGCAAGCGTTTTCAGGCCGAGTTCTTCGTCGACGAGGCCTGGGAGGAAACCCACGGCTGCAACTACCTGCTCGCCACCGACATGGAAATGGTGCCGGTGGAGGGCTACCGGGCCACCAGTTGGGCCGCCGGTTACGGCGACTACACCATGAAACCCGACCTTTCCACCCTGCGCCTGGTTCCGTGGCTGGAGGGCACGGCACTGGTGCTCTGCGACGTCCTCGACCACCACACCCGGGCCGAGGTTCCCCATTCGCCGCGCGCCATCCTCAAGAAACAGGTGGCGCGGCTGAAAGCCTTGGGCATGAAGGCCCTGATGGCCTCGGAGCTGGAGTTCTTCCTGTTCCTGGAAAGCTACGAGGAGGCGCGCCAGAAGGGCCTCGGCGGCCTGACCCCGATCAGCCCCTACAACGAGGACTACCACATCTTCCAGACCACCAAGGAAGAGGACGTGATGCGGGCCATCCGCAACGGCCTCAACGGCGCCGACGTGCCGGTGGAGAACTCCAAGGGCGAGGCCGGCGCCGGCCAGGAAGAGATCAACGTCCGCCATACCGACGCCCTGACCATGGCCGACCGCCACGCCATCATCAAGAACGCCTGCAAGGAGATCGCCTGGTCGCGGGGCCGCGCCATCACCTTCATGGCCAAGTGGAACTATGACGCGGCGGGCAATTCCTGCCACATCCACCAATCGCTGCAAGACCTCGACGGCGCCCCGCTGTTCCATGAGCCTGGGGCCGAACACACCATGTCGGAAACCATGCGCCATTACTTGGCCGGCCTGCTCCGCCACGCCGGCGAAATCACTTTCTTCCTGGCCCCCTATATCAATTCCTACAAGCGCTTCGTGGCCGGCACATTCGCCCCCACCAAGGCCATCTGGTCGCTCGACAACCGCACCGCCGGATACCGCATCTGCGGCGCCGGCAGCAAGGCGGTGCGGGTCGAATGCCGGGTCGGCGGCGCC
Source organism: Pseudomonadota bacterium (assembly GCA_022560215.1). GTDB lineage: Bacteria > Pseudomonadota > Alphaproteobacteria > Rhodospirillales > 2-02-FULL-58-16 > JADFTO01. Next base: position 16,295 of record JADFTO010000027.1, read on the forward strand.
GACCTCAACCCCTATCTCGCCATGGCCGCGTTGCTGGCCGCGGGCATCGAGGGCATCGAGGAGAAGATGGAACTCGAAGCCGAATTCAAGGGCGACGCCTATGGCGCCAAGAAGGCCCGGAGCATTCCCCATACGCTCCGCGACGCCACCGCCACCTTGAACAAATCCAAGATGCTTCGATCCGCCATGGGGGACGAGGTGATCGAGCACTACGTGCGCGCGGCCAAATGGGAACAGGAAGAATACGATCGCCGCGTCACCGACTGGGAAGTCGCGCGCGGTTTCGAGAGGGCCTGAACGCGATGACGAAATGCATCCCGCCGAACTTCAGGACGCGGGTCATCGCCGAATTGAAACCGCTCATTCGAGCGTAGGAGCCCTCACCCGAAAACCGCCGCGTACACATCGCCGAGGGTAAGCTTCAGTCCCTGCCGCCAGGCATCCTCCCACCGTTTGGTTTTGTCCACCCAGCCCTGCCGCGAGGTATCCGGCGGGATATCGTCCCAAACCGGCTTGCCGGGCGTGTTGAGGGCGATGTCGCCGTTGACGTATTTCTGATCTTCCTCGTCCCACTCGGCATCTTTGAACTGGGCCGCGTTTCTGTATCACAGCCGCATCAGGGCCAGCATCCCGTTCCGCCCGCCGCCGACGGCGAGGCGTTTGGCCGCCGGCAGGTAATG
>JADFTO010000207.1 GCA_022560215.1 Pseudomonadota bacterium
GGGCACCGGCCCCGGCCGGTATCCGCCCGCGGGGCACCCGGCGATCGTGGTAGCGCAGCCGGAGGGCCAGCTGATCCGACATGCCGCGAAGCCGGGTCACGTCCCCGGCCTTAGGCGTCCTGGGCGGCGAGGGCAGGTAAGCCGTTTCCGCGTCCGCCGGTCCCTGTTCGGTCGGGGTGGGGACCACGGCGGGAGTCGTTCCGGGCGCATAGGAAACCGTCACTTCCGCCCGCCCGGCCACCGCTTTCAACGCCGATTCGGTGACCCGCTTGACCAGCTCATGGGTGTCTTCGGCTTGGGTCACGGCTCCTCGCCCCGGCGCCGGTCCGAGGCGCTCCTATTGCACCGTGGCGTGGACCGCGGATTCGGGCAATTCCTCGTCGAAGCAGCGCTGGTAGTATTCGGCGACCACGGGGCGCTCCGCCTCGTCGCACTTGTTGAGGAAGGTAAGGCGGAAGGCGAAGGCCAGGTCGCCGCCGAAGATTCCGGCGTTCTCGGCCCAGGTGATGACCGTGCGCGGCGACATGACGGTGGAGATGTCGCCGTTCATGAATCCGCTGCGCGTCAGGTCCGCCAGCTCGATCATGGCGTCGATGATCTTGCGCCCCTTCTCGGTGTTGTGGGAGGGAACCTTGGAGAGCACGATCTTGAGCTCGTCCTCATGGGGCAGGTAGTTGAGGGTGGCGACGATGTTCCAGCGGTCCATCTGGCCCTGGTTGATCTGCTGGACGCCGTGGTAAAGCCCCGTCGTGTCACCCAGGCCGACCGTGTTGGTGGTCGAGAAAAGCCGGAAATAGGCGTGCGGGGTCATGATCTTGTTCTGGTCCAGCAGGGTGAGCTTGCCGTTCGATTCCAGGATGCGCTGGATCACGAACATCACGTCCGGGCGGCCGGCGTCGTATTCGTCGAACACCAGGGCGGTCGGATTCTGCAACGCCCAGGGCAGCATGCCTTCGCGGAACTCGGTCACCTGCTTGCCGTCCTTGAGGACGATGGCGTCCTTGCCCACCAGGTCGATGCGGCTGATGTGGCCGTCCAGGTTGATCCGGATGCAGGGCCAGTTGAGCCGGGCCGCCACCTGCTCGATATGGGTGGACTTGCCGGTGCCGTGGTAGCCCTGGATCATGACCCGGCGGTTATAGGCGAACCCGGCCAGGATGGCCAAGGTGGTGTCACGGTCGAAATGGTAGGCTTCGTCGATGTCCGGCACGTGGTCTTCGCCGATGCTGAAGGCCGGAATCTCCATGTCGCTATCGACGCCGAAAGTCTGGCGGACTGAAATGGTGATGTCTGGCGCGTCGAGTGGAAAGGCGCCGGTTTCAGTGGTTGTCATGGGTCGAATATCCCAGTGGCCGCCGGAGACGGGCCCTTATGCCATTCGAGGGGCCAGGCTGTCCATGAGGGTTTCATATGCCTGGCTGATCTGCTTGAACCTTTCCTCGCATGCCTTGTCGCCGCCGTTGGCGTCTGGATGATGGCGCTTGACCAGCTTCTTGTAGCGCGCCTTGAGGGCAGGGGTGGTGAGCGGCGGGCTGAGATCGAGGACGGCCATGGCCTTGGCTTCCGGGCTCTGCCAGGCGGGTTTCGTGTTCCGGCCCCAGTCATCGAACAGGCCGAACGGGTCATCCAGGCCGTCGGGGAATGACGGGAACCCGCCCATCCCCAGCCGCCAGCTGGGACGGCGCCATACGGTGTCCAGGCGCACGTCGGCTTCGATCTCGGCCTCGTTCATGCCTTCATAGTAGGACCAGCCCTTATTGTACTCCCTGACGTGACTCAGGCAGAACCAGCGGTAGCTCCTCAGATTCTGGCGCGAGCGCGGGGCCCGGTGCGCGCCCGGCTCCCGGCATCCCGGCCATTCGCAGGCGCGGGTGTGTTCCTCCGCCGGGGCCATATCGGATATGCCGCCAATCATGCCCATAACTATGGGCTTCCGGCCGCCGTCTGACAAGGCGAACCGCCTCGATAACCGGCAAGGGGGGCAGGAGACGATGGGCGCCTGATGCCGATCCATCAGGGGATTGCCTTGGGGCAACCCCCGGGACCTTCGGCGATTGAAACCCAACCTTGACGGGGCCGTTGCCCGTCCGCACATTAAGGCGGTAATGATTGCCGAGACCATCGAAACCAAGCTGACCCGGGCCCTGGACCCCCTGCGCCTGGAAATCGTCGACGAATCCCACCTGCATGCCGGTCACGCCGGGGCCAGGCCGGAAGGGGAAACCCATTTCCGGGTGAAGGTCGTCTCCCGGGCCTTCGACGGCAAGTCCCGCATCGACCGCCAGCGGATGGTTTTCGAGGCCCTCCGCGACGAGATGGCTTCTCGCATCCATGCGCTGACCCTCAAGACCCTGACGCCGGATGAGGATTCGAAAGCGTAACCTGGGGGGCCTCTCCTCGTCTTAAAATTTCATTATCTTTCCGCCAGGATACTATGGGTTGCGTTATCCGCGCGCCATCTTTAATATGTGATGGGAAAATCGATTGGTCGAACCATTCCAATGACGCCAGCAAATCCGAGGGGAAGGGGGGATGCAGAACAAACTGCAGAACAAACTAAGGAGCAGAAACGTCACCATCAACGGCCGCAGGACGAGCCTCCGCCTGGAGCAGGCATTCTGTGATGGTTTGAGCGACATTTGTGAACGGGAAGGACTTTCCGTCCACGAACTGTGTTCGCTGATCGACCTGCATCGCCACGGTTCCAGCCGCACCTCGGCGGTGCGCGCCTTCATCGTGACCTATTTCCGCGTCGTCGCCGGCAGCCCGGGGGCGGGGAGCGGCCACAGGCCATCAGAGGGGGTCAATATTATCCTGAACCGCTCTAGTCCCTGATGGATCAACCGGATCGGGTCTCCTTCCCTTTTCCGCCCTCCGGGCCGGTGCCCCCCTGGTAGTGGTCCGGCCATTGCCTTTCGACCACCGGGCTGGTGCTGGCCAGGGCGTGACAGGTGTTCAGCATGAGCGGCTCCCCCTCTTGTTCGCTGTCCTTCCTTGGCACCACAACGGTCTGATAGGCGACCACGGCCAACGGGCCCAACAGCATTCCCGTCAGGTGCGTGCAGCCCTGGATTCGCCCCAGGCGCTGGGTGACGGACTTTATCCAGCCGGGGCCGATGACAAGGCCCTTCAGGGACCGGTAGCTCCCGGCGATGTCGCCGCAGATGGCGAAGGGGGAAGCCGTCACGGCGGCTTCCGCCTCCCGCACGACCAGGTCCTCGTCCACGGTCAACCGAATGTGCATGCCATGGATGGGCTCGCCGGCGGAAACGCCGCCCCTGTCGTCGTTGTCGAATGAATAGGTCTTGGTGTCCACGAGGGTGGCCTCGATGTCCCACAGCCCGTCCTCCCTCTGGTAGCCGTGGCAGCGGATGTCCCGGGTGTGGATGTGCTTGCGCGGCGCCGGTTTTTTCAGGGGCATGATGGCCTCCAGCGGTTAATCGCGTTTATTCAAAGGCGGGGGATACCCTAAGCGGCGGTCGTGGAGGGCGGCGCCGTCAGGGTTCGGCGCCTCTCAGCCGCCGTAGCGGTCGCCGAAGACGAAGGCTTCCGTTTCGCGGATTCTTTCTTCCAGTTTCAACTTGACCGCGGCGTAGAGGTCGCGGATGGACACCATCCCCACCACGCGCTCGCCGTCGACCACCGGCAGGTGCCGGTAGTGGCGCGTGCGCATCAGTTCCAGGGCGTCCACGGCCGTGTCTCCGGGGTTCAGGGTGTCGGGATCCCTGGTCATGATGTCGCCGATGGTGGCCTTGTCCGGGTCCAGGCCCTTGGCGAGGACGCGGCGTGTCAGGTCGCGCTCGGTGACGATGCCCACGAGCTTGCCGCCCTCGCCGGCGACGACGACCGCGGCGATGTCCAGGTCCAGCATTAGCCTGGCCGTCTCGCCGGCGGTGCACTCTTCCGTCAGCACGCTTATTTCCTGACCTTGAACGATATCAGGGATGATTCGGAGGATCATTCTCGTCTCCCGGGTTCGTCTCCCGGCCCGTCTTATTTTTCCCGGTTGCCGCCTGGCCGGGCAAAGGGAAGGAAAAGATAGGCGTCACGTATAGTGCACTATCGGGCTAGTTGGAATCGATTTGATGGGTGCAGATCGGTTCATCCGGGCAGGACACTGACCACGACGCAAAATCATCCCGGTGGTTCCAACTAACTGGATAGCGCCCTAGGTCTCCGTCCCTTCGTCTTCGGGCATGCCGTTCAAGGCCTGCGGCGGGGTGACGCGGACCGACGTTATCTGATGGCGGCGGCGGTGAAGGATGTCGAAGCGGAAGCCGTGGAACATGAAGGCCTGCCCCACGTCGGGGATGCGCCGCGATTCGTGCAGGATAAGGCCGGCAACGGTCGCCGCCTCCTCGTCGGGCAGGCGCCAATCGAACTGGCGGTTGAGGTCGCGGATGGTGACGCTGCCCTCGACGATGTAGCTGCCGTCGGATTGCTCCTCGGCCCTGGTGACGGGAATGTCGTGTTCGTCGGCGATGTCGCCGACGATCTCTTCGAGGATGTCTTCCAGGGTCACGATTCCCATGAAGCTTCCGTATTCGTCCACCATCATGGCGAAGTGGGCGCGGCGCCCGAGGAAGGCCTGAAGCTGGTCCAGGAGCGTGGTGGTTTCCGGGATGAACCAGGGCTTCGCCGCCAGGCCGAGGATGTCCAGATCGTTGACGTCGTCCCGCGCCCGCACCGCCCTGAACACGGCCTTGGCGTGGAGGATGCCGACGATGTTGTCCGGT
>JADFTO010000208.1 GCA_022560215.1 Pseudomonadota bacterium
TCGCCCGCCGGCTCCTCGGAATCGCCCGCCGGCTCCTCGGAATCGCCCGCCGGCTCCTCGGAATCGCCCGCCGGCTCCTCGGAATCGCCCGCCGGCTCGATGGACTCCGCCGCCGGTTCCGGGGGGCGGCGGCCTCCGGCCCGGCCCCGTCCCCGGCGGCGTCTTCGGCGTCCGGGGCCCGGCTCTCGCCTTCCAGGATGGATTCCCGGGAAAACTCGTCGCCTAAGCTTTCGATGTCGTCGGCGATGGCGCCCTTGGGGTCGAGGGTGTCCTGGATTTCCTTGGAGATATCGTAATCGGCGACCCCTTCGATCTGGCGCTTAACGTCGTCGAGCTCGGCTTCGCGCACCATGTCGTCGATCCCGCTCTGGAATTCGCGGGCCATCGAGCGCGCCTTCTTGAGCCACTTGGTCACCATGCGAAGCGCTTGGGGCAGGTCCTTGGGGCCGACGACGATGATTGCCAGGACCGCGATGATGAAAAGTTCCTGCCAGCCGATGTCGAACATGGCGGCTTAAGTCCCCGGCGGTTGGCTAGCGCTCTAACCCTTCGCCGCCTGATCTTTCTCCTGAAGGGATTTGTCGCCTGAGTCCTGTTCCGATTTCAGGATCTTCGGCGGATCCTCGGTGGGGACTTCTTCGTCATCCTTCATGCCCTTCTTGAAGGACTTGAGTCCCTTTCCGAAATCGCCCATGAGCGCCGAGATCTTTCCCTTGCCGCCGAACATAACGAGCACGACGGCAAGAACGATCAGCCAGTGCCAAATGCTAAAAGTGCCCATAGCGCCTTCCAATTGTCCTCATGGGAGGCGGATAATGGCAGAAAGCCCAGACCACCGCAATGTCGGGGTTCAGGGCGCGCCGTCAGTCATCGTCCGGCGCGCTGTCGGCGCCGGGAACCTGCTCGGAGATATCAACGGCAGCTTCGTCCTGGGCGAGGGACGGCTGCTTGCGGGTGGCTTCGATGGCTGGCCCCGAGTCAAGGAGCCCCGCCGCCTTCATCTCGTCCACGCCGGGCAGGTGGGCGAGGTCGTCGAGGCCGAAATGATCGAGGAAGGAATCCGTGGTGCCCCAGGTGCCGGGCCGGCCCGGCGTGCGGCGGCGGCCCTTGGGATTTATCCAGCCCGCTTCCAGGAGGGTGTCGAGAATCCCCCGGCTCATGCCGACGCCTCGGATCTCCTCGATCTCGGCGCGGGTGACCGGCTGGTGATAGGCGATGATGGCCAGGGTCTCCACCGCCGCCCGCGACAGCTTGCGCAGGACCCAGGTCTCCACGTTGAGCAGGGACGCGATATCGGGCGCCGTGCGGAAGGCCCAGGCGCCGCCCGCCCTGACCAGGTTGACGCCCCGGCCCTGGTAGCGGGACTTGAGGGCATCCAACAGGGCGCCCAGGTCCGTCCCTTCGGGCAGGCGCCCGGCCAGGACCCGCTCGGGCACGGGACTTTGGGACGCGAACACGATGGCCTCGATCAATCTCAGGTGCTGGTCGTCCATGGCGTGCTCACTCATTTCCCCGTCCCTTGGCGAGGCGCAGGTACAGCGGTCCGAAGGGGCCGCCGCTCTGGCGTATCCGGAGTTCGCCCTCCCGCGCCATTTCCAGGCTGGCGGCGAAGGTGGAGGCAAGGGCGGAGCGCGCCGTGAGGCCGGACCCGGGGGGCAGGAAACTCCACAGGCTTTCCCAGTCCTTGGTGGCGCCGAGCAAGCGGCGCAGGCGCTCCAGCACGTCCTCGACCGAATACAGCTGCCAGGGCTCCAGGTGCAGGGTGCCTCCGGGGGCGCGCCGCTGGATGCCGCCATAGGCCTTGAGCAGGTCGAACAGGGTGGCGTCGAGCCGGGCCTCGGTGACGGCGGCGAAGAATTCGGGCCGGCCCCGGGGGAAGAACTCCCGGCCCAGCTGCGCCCGTCCCATCAGGCGGGCGCCCGCGTCCTGCATGGCCTCCAGGCGCCGCAGCTGGTAGGTGAGGGCGGCGGCCATCTCCTCGCCGCTCGGCTCGCCCTCGTCCCCGAGGTCGGGCAGCAGCAGCCGCGACTTGATGTAGGCCAGCCACGCCGCCATCACCAGGTAGTCGGCGGCCAGCTCCAGGCTGACGAGCTTGGCCTCGGCGACGAAGTCCAGGTACTGGTCTGCCAGTTGCAGGATGGAAATCCGGGTCAGGTCCACCTTTTGCTCGCGGGCCAGCGTCAACAGCACGTCGATGGGGCCCTCGAAACCGTCGATGTCGACGACGAACCCTCGTTCCTCGGATTGGGATTCCATCTCAGACAAGTCCGGTCACCGTGAATATCAGTCTCATCAGGGCCTTCGCCGGCTCGCCCACCAGCCACCAGAAGACGTTCAGGTCGATCCCCAGTTTGCCACCGATCCAGGGCAGGATAAACACGGCGCCGAGAATAATTATCATCCCCGCCCGTTCCAGCCGCGCCAGGGGCCCGGCCAACGCCCTGGGCAGGAGCCCGACGGCCACCCTGCCGCCGTCCAGCGGCGGCAGGGGGAGCATGTTGAAGACGCCGAGCAGCACGTTGATCCAGACCAAGTTGAACAGGTTGGCGCCGGCCCAGTCGTGGACGTCCGGAGGCAGATAGTCGAGCCCGTGCATGAGGGCCGCCGAGGCCAGCGCCAGGAGGAAATTCGTCGCCGGACCCGCGGCGGCCACCAGCACCATGTCGCGGCGGCCGAGGCGGCGGAAATTCACCGGCACCGGCTTGGCGTAGCCGAACATGATCCGCCCGCCCGACGCGAACAGGAGCAGCGCCGGCATGAGAATGGTGCCGAAGGGATCGACGTGGCGGAAGGGATTGAGGGTGACCCGGCCCAGGCGGTAGGCGGTGTCGTCCCCCAGCCGCCACGCCACCCAACCGTGGGCCGCCTCGTGCAGGGTGACGGCGAGGAGGACGGGAATGACCCAGACCGACGCCGTGAACGCGATTGCCTGGATGTCCATCATCGGCACCCGAGCAGGTTGTCCAGCCGGGCCAGGGCGCGGGCCTCATCAAAGGGCTCGGGCGCGCCCAGCATGTCTTCGCCCCGGGCGAGGCGGGCCATGGCCACCTCGGTCATGGGGCCCGAGACGCCGGCCACGGCCTCCATTTCCGCCCTCTCCCCGTTGCAATGAAGGGCCACGTCGCAGCCGGCCTCCAAGGCCGCCGCCGCCCGCTCACCTAAGCCGCCCGTCAGGGCCTCCATGGACAGATCGTCGGAAAGCAAAAGGCCCTCGAAGCCGATCTTGCCCCGGATGACCCCGCCGATGACGGCGGCCGACGTGGTCGCGGGGGCGCACCTGTCCACGGCCCGGTAGACCACGTGGGCGGTCATCCCCCAGGGCATGTGGCCGAGTGCCTGGAAGGGGGCGTAGTCCAGGCGCTCCAGCTCGTCTTCGGACGCGTCCACCACGGGCAGGGAGACGTGGCTGTCGGGAATGGCGCGCCCCATGCCCGGCATGTGCTTGACCACCGGCAGGACGCCGCCGCCGAGCAACCCCTCGCAAGCCGCCCGGCCCAAGCGGGCAACCGTGTCCGGCTCCCCGCCGAAGGAGCGCTCGGCGATGTAGGCCCCCGGCCTGACGACGTCCAGGACCGGCAGGCAGTTGACGGTGATGCCGAGATCATGGAGCTCGGCGGCGATCAGCCGGGCGTTGAGACGCACCGCTTCGCTGGCCTCTTCGGCCCCGGCCAGCCGGGCGAGCCGTTCCGGCGCCGGGGCCAGGCGCCAGTGGGGCGGGCGAAGGCGCGCCACCCGGCCGCCTTCCTGGTCGATGAGGAGCGGCGCGTTTTCACGGCCCAGGCAGTGGCGCAAATCGGCGACCAGGCCCCGCACCTGGTCCGGGTCCCGGCAATTTCGGGCGAACAGGATGAATCCCAGGGGATCGGCGTCGCGGAAGAAGAGGCGCTCGCCGTCGCCGAGAACGGGCCCTGAACAACCGAAGATCACCGCCCGCGGGGCGCCTCGTTCCCCCATTCAGCCCTCGGGCGGCACCACCAGGCACCCCACCTTGCGCTGGGCGAGCTTGGCGCAAAGGGCTCGGGCGGCGGTCTCGTCGGGCAAGGGTCCGGCGCGCAGGCGGAAGAATATTCCCTTGGACGGACCGAGATCGGCCCTGGAGACGGAAAGGTCCAGCCGTCCCAGCAGGTCGGTGTTCTTGGAGCGCAAGCGCTTCCATTCCTGTTGCGCCAGCTGCGGCGAGCGGATGGCGGCCAGCTGGACCTTGTAGCCGGCCTTTTTCGGTTCCGGTTTCTTGATCTCGGCCGGGGGCGGCGGCGCTTGCGGCGGCTTGACGGCGAGCACTTCGGCGGGCGTGGGGACCCGGGAAGGGGCGGCGGGCGGGGATTCGGGCCGGGGCTTGGAGGCGGCCGGGGATTCGGGCGGGGCCTCGGCAGGGGCGGTGGCTTCTTCCGCGACGGCCTCGCCTTCGGGGGCGGGCGCCGCGTCCGGCGCGGGCTGCAATTTCGCGGCCTCGGGCTTCGTCGGCGGCGGCAGGGGTTGTTCGGCCTCGGGCAGGAGCCGTTCCACCAGGGGGATCTCTTCGTTTCCCTGCATGCGGTCGTAGACCAGCTTGTCGCGGTCGGGCACCACCAGCCCGCCCGGATTCTCGGGCTTGAACTTGACCGGCCCGCGATCGGCGCGAATGATCGGAATCCCGCCGGCGCCGGAGGCGAAGGGATTGGCGCCGTAGACCCACCATCCGCCGCCGCCGGCACCGGCGATGACGAGGAGCAATACGGATAGTCTCAGGCC
>JADFTO010000209.1 GCA_022560215.1 Pseudomonadota bacterium
TCAGCCATGGTTTCCGTCCCCCCTTTGGCGGTTCATTCCGGGGCCGCCGATCCAACCCTAGAGCCTAGCCCAGGTGTTCGGCGAGGAAGGCCAGGGTCCGCTCCCGGGCCTTGGCCGCGCTCTCGGGGTGGTGGGAGGGTCGCCTGTCGCAGTTGAAGCCGTGGCCGCCCGGATACACGTGCACGGGCACGCCCCCGTGGGCGGCGCGGATGGCGTCCACGTCTTCCAGGGGGATGGACTCGTCCTTGTCGCCGAACTGGAGCATGACCGGGCAGCGGGGCTGCTCGTCCAGGTAATCCTTGATCTGCCCGCCGTAGTAGCCGACGGAACAGTCCACATCCAGGCGGCAGGCGGCGAGCCAGGCCAGCGACCCGCCCCAGCAGTAGCCGACCACCCCCACCCGGCCCGCCGGCTTCAGGGCGGCGACGGCGGCGGCGATGTCCAGGACGGGGCCGTTCCAGCCCACGTCGGCGCGGATTTCCCGGCCCCGGTCCCGGTCCGGGCCGATGTAGCCCAGCTCGACGCCGGGCTCGGCGCGGTCGAACAGCGCCGGGGCGATGACGGTGAAGCCGTCGGCGGCGAAGCCGTCGGCGACGGCGCGGATGTGGTCGTTGACGCCGAAGATTTCCTGGATCACCACCAGGCCCGCGCGCGCCGGCGCCTCGGGTTCGGCGCGGTAGGCGTCAAGCGCGTGGCCGTCGGACGCGGTGATCCGGATTATCTCCCCCATGGCATGTCCCCCATTTCCTTAAATCTGCGTCGGTCATTAGTGCGATGATTCCAAAATTCAGCACAGTGCTGAATTTTGGAATCTGAATCACACTAGAATCAATGTGCTAGTGTCCTTATCCAATCCGAAATTCGATGATACGAATTTCGGATTCGGGACACTAGGGCTTCCGGTATATCACTTAGGCCGGGCCAGCCAAAGGGCCTTGTCGGCTACAGTTCAGGGCCCGTGCCGGGACCGGCCGCTCCCCCCCTCAGACATTGAAGCGGAAGCGCATTATGTCGCCGTCCCGGACCACGTAGTCGCGGCCTTCTGAGCGCATCTTGCCGGCTTCCCTGGCCCCGGTCTCGCCGCCCAGGGCCTCGAAGTCCTCGTATGACACGGTCTCGGCGGCGATGAAGCCGCGCTCGAAGTCCGAATGGACGACGCCCGCCGCTTCGGGCGCGGTGGCGCCCCGTTCCACGGTCCAGGCGTGGGCCTCCTTGGGGTTGTAGGTGAAAAACGTGATCAGGTCCAAGGCCCGGTAGCCGGCGGCGATGACCCGGTCCAGCCCCGAATCGGCGAGCCCCAGGGCCTCCTGGAACTGGGCCCTTTCGGCGGCGTCGTCCAGCTCGGCGAGCTCGGCCTCGATCCTGGCCGAGACGATCACGCACCCGGCCCCCTTGCCGGCGGCCATGTCCTGGACCCGGGCGGCCAGCTCGCCGCCGGTGGCCGCCGCGTCCTCGTCCACGTTGCAGACGTAGAGCACCGGCTTGGCCGTGAGCAGGCGCAAGGCCTTGAATGGTTCCTGCTCCCCTTCCCCCGGTTCGCCGGCCGGCCGGCCGGCGGCAAGGTCGTCGCGGAGCCGCTCCACCAGGGCCGCCTCCGCCGCCCCCTCCTGGTCGCCGGAGCGCGCCTTCCGGGTCAGCGTCTCGGCCCGGCGCTCCAGGCTTTCCAGGTCGGCGATCATGAGTTCGGTCTCCACGATGCCCGCATCATTGACGGGATCGACGGCGCCGGTGACGTGAGCAACCTGATCGTCCTCGAAGCAGCGGAGCACGTGGATGACGGCGTCCACCTCGCGGATGTGGCCGAGGAACTTGTTGCCCAGCCCCTCGCCCCTGGAGGCCCCCTCGACCAGGCCGGCGATATCGACGAAATCCAGCCGGGTGGGAACGGTGTCGGCCGGGCGGACCATGGCGGCAATGCGCCGCAGCCGGGGGTCCGGGACCGCGACCCGGCCCTGGTTGGGCTCGATGGTGGTGAAGGGAAAGTTGGCGGCCTCCGCCCGGGCGGTGGAAACCAGCGCGTTGAACAAGGTCGATTTGCCGACGTTGGGCAGGCCGACGATGCCGCACTTAAAGCCCATCTTGGCGCCCGTTCCCCTCCGCCGACTCCGGCCCGGGCGCCGGCGCGGCCTGGACCACCCGGCTCATGTAGGAGGAATCGTCTCCTTCCACCAGGAGCGGGAATTCCTCCGCCACGGCGGCAAGCAGGGACTCCACCCAGTCCCGGTCGGCCTTGGCGAAGCGATTGAGCACGTGACCGGTGACCAGCTCCTTGTGCCCCGGGTGGCCGACGCCGAGACGCACCCGCCGGTAATCGGGTCCCAGGTGGGCGTGGATGTCGCGCAGGCCGTTGTGGCCGGCATGGCCGCCGCCCCGCTTAACCCTGATCTTGCCCGCGGCCAGGTCGATCTCGTCGTGGAACACGACCACGTCCCCGGCGGGAATGTCGAAAAAACCGGCGGCGGCGGCGACCGAGCGGCCGCAGTCGTTCATGTAGGTCATGGGCTTCAAGAGCGCCACCTTGCGGGCCGCCACCCGTCCCTCGGCGATCTTGCCATGGAACTTGGAGCGGAAGTGCCCGAGGGAATGGCGTCCGGCGATGGCGTCCACCGCCATGAACCCGATGTTGTGGCGGCTCTCTGCGTATTCGCCGCCGGGATTGCCGAGACCGACCACCAGCAGCATGAACGCCCCCTAGAGAAATAGTGCTCTTGCCCTTCACCATCGGCCGGGCGCCCGGCCGGGAGGCGATGGAAGGGCCTATACCTTGGTTTCCGCTTCGCCTTCGGCGGGCTCCTCGCCCTCGGCCGGCGCTTCCTCGCCTTCTGCGACTTCCTCGCCTTCCTCCTCGCCCTCGGCCCCCTCGGCCTCTTCTTCTTCCTCGGGCTTCTGCATCACCGTCGGCGCGGCGATGGTGGCGATGGTGAAGTCGCGGTCGGTGATGGTGACCTCCACGCCGTCCGGCAGATCGATGGCGCTGACGTGGATGGAATCGCCGATCTCCAGGCCGGTCAGGTCGACGAAAATGCTTTCCGGGATGCTGTCCGGCGAGCAGAGGAGCTCGATGGCGTGGCGGACCACGTTGAGGACCCCGCCGCGCTTGATCCCGGGCGACTCCACTTCGTTCTCGAAGATCACCTGGACATCCACGTTGATCCTGGTATCGGCGCTGAATCGCATGAAGTCCACGTGGATGGGCCGCCCGCTGACCGGGTCCAGCTGCAGGTCCCGGGCGAGCACCCGGTGGCTGTCGCCTTCCACGTCCAGGTCGAACACCCGGGAGAAGAAACCGGGGCCCTTGAGCTGGTGCCCGAGATCGATGGGATCAAGCGAGATCAGGACCGATTCCAACTTGTTGCCGTAGATGACGGCCGGCACCCGGCCGGCGCGGCGGGTGGCGCGGGCCGCGCTCGTTCCGGCCCCTTCGCGGGGCGCCCCCTTCAACGTGGTTATCTGGGCCATATTCCTTAACTCCTCCGGCGGTCCCGGGGGGCAGCGCCCCGGGGCCTCATTCAATCGAACAGGCTGGAAATCGACGATTCCTCGCTGATCCGCCGAATGGCTTCGGCCATCAGGGGGGCGATTGTCAACTGTTCTATGTTGTGGGAAACGCGGACGGCCTCGGTGGCCATGATGCTGTCGGTGGTGATCAGGGTCTCCAGCGGCGACGCCGTCACCCGGGCGGCGGCCCCGCCGGACAGCACCCCGTGGGTGACGTAGGCCGATACGGACGCGGCGCCCGCGTCCATCAACGCGGTGGCGGCGTTGCACAGGGTCCCTGCGGAATCGACGATGTCGTCGACCAGGATGCAGCGCCTGCCGGCGACGTCGCCGATGATGTTCATGACCTCCGAGACCCCCGCCTGCTCGCGGCGCTTGTCGACGATGGCCAGGTCCGCGTTCAGCTTCTTGGCCATGGCGCGGGTCCTGAGCACGCCCCCCACGTCCGGCGAAACCATCATCAGGTCTTCGCCGTCGTAGCGTTCCCGGATGTCCTTGTTGAACACCAGCGAGCCGTAAAGGTTGTCCACTGGAATGTCGAAGAACCCCTGTATCTGGCCCGCGTGGAGGTCCATGGTGAGGACCCTGTGGGCGCCCGCGGTGGTGATCAGGTTGGCCACCAGCTTCGCCGAGATGGGCGTGCGCGGCCCCGACTTGCGGTCCTGGCGGGCGTAGCCGAAATAGGGGATGACGGCGGTGATGCGGCGCGCCGAGCCCCGCATGAGGGCGTCCAGCGACACCAGGAGCTCCATCAGGTGGTCGTTGGCGGGATAGGACGTGGACTGGATGACGAAGACGTCCTCGCCGCGCACGTTCTCCTGGATCTCGACGAAGATCTCCATGTCGGCAAAACGGCGGATGCTGGCCGCCGTCAGGGGCAGGTTGAGGGCGGCCGATATGGCCTCGGCGAGGGGCCGGTTGCTGTTGCAGGCGAGGATTTTCATTTCAGGCGGCCCCTCCGGCGGGCGCTCCGTCCGTTCGCGGACAAGGGGTCGCTACGCCCGGACGGGGCGGAATGTATCAGCGCGCCCAACACCTGTAAACGGCTTTCCTCCGAGCCCAGGCTAGAGCGCTATCGGGCTAGTTGGGACCATTTGACTGGGATGATTTTGCGTCGTGGCTAGGCGCCCGGTCCGCCGTGATGGTGGACCATCACAAGGGGCGGGCAACGACGTCCACGGCGCAAAA
>JADFTO010000210.1 GCA_022560215.1 Pseudomonadota bacterium
TTGCGAGAGGTCCCCGAGACAACAACTCGAACAACTCGTTCACGAAGGTCTTCCGAATAAGGTCGTGTCATCCATGGCTGGCCTCCTTTAACCCAGCACATAGCTTGAATCACTTTTTGCCACCTTTGGGAATCCCCTTTTTGATTCTGTCTATGCCGGATCCGCTCTAGCGGTGGCTGTCCCCCTGGGAACCGGCCTCGGTTTCGTCGGTGCCGTCCTGACCCCGCACCCGTCTGCGATGTTGGACGTAGAGACAACTGGCGACGATGATCGCCATGCCGAGGATCGTCCATCGGTCGGGAAGGTCACCGAAGATGGCGAAGCCGAACAAAGTGGCCCAGATCAGGTTGGTCATGGTGAAGGGCGTCACGGTCGTCGCCGGCGCCGACTTGAACGCCTTGATTATCGCGAACTGGCCGCAGATGCTGAAAAAACTCAGCGCCGCCATCAGCGCCCAGTCGCCGAACGTGGGCGTCACCCAGAAGAAGGGCAGCGCCGCGCTGCTCAGCAGCACGCCGACCACGGTGGTATAGGCCAGCGTCGTCGTCGCCTCGTCGGTGCGCCCGAGGTTTCGCGCCATGATCTGGTGAAGGGCGAAGAGAAACGCGGCGCTCAGCGGCAGCAGGGCGGCCCACTGCATGGTGCCGGCGCCGGGGCGAACGATGATCATCGCCCCGGCGACCCCCGCGATCATGCCCAACCATCGGCGCACCGCCACCTTTTCATGGAGCAGTGGAATGGCCAACGCGGTGACCAGGATCGGCGCCGTGATGACGAGGGCCGTCGCATCGGCCAGCGGGATGAAGCGCAGCCCGGCGAAGAACAGGACGGCGGAGGCGAGGACGAGCAGGCCGCGCAAGATCTGCAGGCCGGGGCGGGCGGTCGGCACCGGTCCCCATCGGCGGGGACGGACGATAAAGGCGATCATTCCGACGGCGAAGATGTAGCGCGCCCAGACAATCATCACCACCGGATAGGACTGGGCCAGATGCTTGGCGATGGCGTCCATGCTCGGGAACGCCAGCATGGCCAACAGCATCCACAGGATTCCGCGCCGAACCTCGGCGGCATCAAGGTCATCGGCAGACTCGGCGGGCGGGCTCATGGTCCGTCCCGCGGCGCTCCGAGACGGGCCCTCCCGGGCCTGTCCGGACGGGCGGTCACAACGAAAGCCGGCAATCGGTCCAGGCGCCGCCGGCGCGATGGGACTCGACCGCCGCCTCGACGAACTTGACGCCGCGAGCCCCGTCCTCGACCGTCGGATAGTCGAGGAGCCCCTCATCGATGGTGCGGCCGTCCCGGCGCGCCTCGACGGCGACGGCGAATTCGGTATAGATGTTCGCCCAGGCATCGATCGAGCCCTCGAGATGGCCGCGTGGCATGCGAATGAGGCGCCGCGCGCTGTTCCCGACGCCGGCGCCGACGCCGCGGACGATGGTTTGCGGCGGCTCGCCCAGGCGGTTGAAATGCAGGAGGCCGGGTTCCTCCTGATCCCATTCGAGGCCCGCCCTCTCGCCGAACACCCGCAGCCTGAGCGCGCAGTAGGTGCCCGCCGCCGCTTGCGACACCCAGAGGGTGCCGGGAACGTCGTCCTCGAACCGTACATGCATGAAGGCGGTGTCGTCGAGCGGTTTGGGCGCGCCGCAGACGTGCAGCTCGGCCCGCAGTTTGGTCATCTCCATGCCGGTGACGAAGCATGCCAGGTGGTGGGCATGGGTGCCGACGTCGGCGGTGGAGAAGGCGGGCCCCACCTGTTTCGGATCGATCCGCCAGAAGGCGCCCTTGCGATCGGGCGACGGCGGCGGCATGGCCCATTCCTGCGCATACTCGACGTGCACCTGGCGGATGCGGCCGAGCTCGCCGGCCGCCACCATCTCGCGCGCCTGGCGGACCATGGCATGGGCGGCGTAGGTGTGGGTGACGCCGAACACCAGCCCGGTCTTGCGCTGCCGCTCGACGAGATCGAGGGCGTCATCGAGATTGGTCGTGATCGGCTTCTCGCAGATGACGTCGATACCCTGATCGAGAAAGGCGACGGCGATCGCGTGGTGGGAGTTGTTGGGTGTCGTGATGGCGACCGCGTCGATGCCGTCGGGTCGTTCCGCTTCGCGTTCCGCCATCTCGGCGTAGCTGGTGTAGACCCGGTCCGGCGCCAGCATCCAGTCGGCGCCCGATTGGCGCGCCACCTCGGGATCGGACGACAATGCGCCGGCGACCACATCCCAGCGGTTGGAGAGCTTGGCGCCCCTGGCGTGCACCTCGCCGATGAATGCGCCCCGGCCGCCGCCGACGAACCCCAGACGCAGGCGCCGCCCCGGCGCCGGAAACGGTTTCCATTCAATTGAACCCTGCGTGGTCATGACCAACTCCTCCTCTCGCGGTGTCGATGATCGGGAATCTCACGCCGTGTCGTGCCGTGCGCGGACCGTCCTTCTCCGACCGGCCGGTGCGACCACGAACGCTGGGGAAACCAGGGAGATCCTCCACGGAGATCAAACTCCCTGGCGGGGGTGTTGGCAAGAGGCTTGGCGATACGTTCGGCGAGTCGGGCAAGCCGCTGGCGCCTTCGCCCCGCCGCCTTTTGACGGCGGGGCCGATAGGCGTAGAATCGGCGTCGAGTCGGCCTGCGGAGTTATACCAAAGGTCACTGATAATGACCCCTAGAGACGCTCTACCAAGGTTTTCGGCCTTAAGCGTGCGTCGCCGCCGGGTTGCTCGCCGCCTGCCGGGCGGCGGAGCCCAATTTCGACGTCTACCACCTCGGCCCGGGGGTCAACTTCACCGCCGGCGACCGGCTACGCGAGGACACGGGGTTCACCCTCGGCCATACCCTGGAGGCCGGCATCCGGGCCTACGCCGAGTGGATGCGGGCCCATCCGGAAACCTATCGATAGGCGGGAAACAAAAGGGCCGACGATCCGGCCGCCGAGGGCGCTATTTTTTTCTTCGAGAGCGAGTTTTCGGCTTCGGCGCCGCGGCCGGCCCGTCGACGAGTCTCACCATCGCCTCCAGGGCGAGCTCGTATCCGTAGGCGCCGAAGCCGAGGATGGTGCCCGTCACCACCGCGGTCATGTAAGAGTGGTGGCGAAATTCCTCGCGCTTGTGGATGTTCGAGAGGTGCAGCTCGATGATCGGCAGATCGCACGCGGCGAGGGCGTCCCGGATCGCCACCGACGTGTGGGTGTAGGCGCCCGGATTGATGATGATGCCGGCGCACGTGGTTCGCGCTTCCTGGATCCAGGTGACCAGCTCGCCCTCGTGGTTTGACTGGCGGCAATCGACGTCGAGGCCCCGCGCCTTACCCTGCTTGCGCAACCTCCCTTCGATGTCGGCCAGGGTGTCGTGGCCGTAGATTTCCGGCTGGCGGGTGCCGAGCATGTTCAGATTGGGGCCGTTCAGGACCAATATCTTCCGTTTCATTCTCTTTCCTCTTTCTTCGATCGGCCGTCGCCGATCAGCTCTTGGCGAGCGCGCGTTCGACCAGCGCGCGGAGTTCCGTCGTCACCTCCGGCCGAACGCCGAACCACAGCTCGAAGCCGCGGACGGCCTGGTGCAGCAGCATACCGAGCCCGTCCGAGGTGCCGAATCCCCGTCGTTCGGCCGCCACCAGCAACGACGTCTTGAGCGGCGCGTAGACGACATCGGCGGCGACCGCGTCGTCGCGCATCGGCGCGAGGTCCCACTCGACATCGGGGTTTCCCGTCATGCCGAGGGAGGTGGCGTTGGCGATCAGCCCGGCGCCGTCGAGGACGCGCGGCAGGTCCTCCCACGTCGCCGGGTGGACCCGGGGGCCGAAGGCCTCACGGAGTGCCTGGGCCCGCGACGGGGTGCGGTTGACGAGGTGGACGCACGCCACGCCGCGCTCGAGGAGCCCGAAGACGACCGCCCGGCCGGCGCCGCCGGCCCCACAGACCACCGCGCTCTCGAGGTTCTCGTCCCAGCCGGGCGCCGAGGCGTCGAGGCTGCCGACGAAACCTTCGACGTCGGTGTTGGTCGAGCGTAGCCGGTCTCCGTCGATCCACAGGGCATTGGCGGCGCCGACCGCACGGGCGCGATCGTCCGGCTCCGAGTTGGCCAGGGCCACGAGCTTGTGCGGTATGGTCACGTTGCAGCCGACATAACCATGAGCGGGCAGGTTGGTGATGAAGGCCGGGAAGTCCTCCGGCGGCACGGCCTCGAGGCGATACTCTCCATTGATCCCGTAGCGCTCGATCCAGTAGCCGTGGATGATCGGCGATTTCGACTGCTTGATCGGCCAACCGATGGCGCAAGCGGCCCGCATCTCCTTGTCCGTCATTCCTCTCTCCCCGCCTCGTTGCGGCCGGTTGGCTCGCGCCGCTCCAGTATATCGCCGATTCGCACCGGCTGGCCGGTCGCCGCCGCCGAGGGCCGCCAGCCCGACCAGCGGTTTGGCCTTCCCCCACGAACGATACCACTTTTTAAGTTAGACTCGATGTCGAGGGAAGGCCTGATCGGGCCTTCCCGGGATGACGGTTTCCGGTGCCGGGGGCCTGTACCCCGGTGAGCCGTGCGGCCTTATCGTGTTGTCGTGCCGTCTCCGGCGTTCGATGAACGGCGTCTTCACGCCGATCCTGCCGAGCCGGGTCCTGACGACTTTGGCCGTGAACTCCGGGCCGTTGTCGGAACGGATGTGATCGGGCGGTCCACAATCTGCGAACG
>JADFTO010000211.1 GCA_022560215.1 Pseudomonadota bacterium
CACTTCGACGCCTTGTTCGAGGCCTATCTCGGCGACGACGACGTACGCGCCTTCATCGCCGAGCACAACCCGGCGGCGTTGCGCGAGATGGCGGAGCGGCTGCTGGAGGCGCAGGCCCGGGGCCTCTGGCGGCCCCGGCTCAACAGCACTCACACGACCCTAGAGGAACTCGCCGGATGATTTTGGCATACCTGGACCAGGCGCGGGCTTCCCGAGCTGGGCGTCCGCGTTCTATAGTCGGGGCCGGACCCAGGCACCACGGGAATCGCCATGAGCGACACCGACGATGAGGACCTGAACGCCCGCCACGCCCGCAAGATGGCCAAGAAGAAGGCGCACCGCGACAAGGTCCTGGCCACCAAGACCGAGGAAAGGGGCCTCCTCGTCGTCCACACGGGAAAGGGCAAGGGCAAGACCACGGCCGCCATGGGGCTGGCCATGCGGGCCATCGGCCACGGCATGAAGGTGGGCATCGTGCAGTTCGTCAAGGGGGTGTGGGAGACCGGCGAGCGCCACGTGCTCGGGCGCTTTCCCGACCTGGTCACCATCAAGGCCATGGGCGAGGGCTTCACCTGGGAGACCCAGGACCGGGCCCGCGACATCGCCGCCGCCGAGGCGGCGTGGGGCGTGGCGCTGGAGATGATCGCCGATCCCGCCTACGCCATGGTCATCCTGGACGAGCTCAACATCGTGCTGCGCTATGGGTATTTGCCCCTGGACGAGGTGGTGGCGGCGCTCAAGGCCAAGCCCAGAGACCTGCACGTGGTGGTCACCGGGCGCAACGCCAAGGACGAGATGATCGAGGCCGCCGACCTGGTCACCGAGATGATGCAGATCAAGCATCCCTTCCGCTCCGGCGTGAAGGCCCAGGCGGGCATGGAGTATTGACAGAGGGAGCCCCAGACATGACGACGAATTCCCGCCCGCCGGCCGCGATCAGGCGCCGCCCCCGCATCCGCGCGGCCTTGATGGGCGTGGCCGCCCTGGTGCTCGCATCCTGCGCCGACATCAAGGGCGATCCCCAAACCCTGCCCCAGGACCTGATCAATCGGGCCACCGAGACCATAGACAGGTTCAAGACCCTGCCCGGCCTGGCCGCCATCAAGAAACACATCGCGCTGGCCCGCGCCGTGGTGGTCCTGCCCTCCGTGGTCAAGGCCGGGTTCATAGGCGCCGCCGAGGGCGGCCACGGCATGCTCTTGGTGCGCGATCCCTCGGGCCGCTGGAGCTATCCCGCCTTCTACACCCTCGGCGCCGCCAGCTTCGGCTTCCAGGCGGGCATCCAGGACACCGAGGTCGTCCTCGTCCTGCGCTCCGAGAAGGCCCTGCAGGCGGTCCTCGAACACCAGGGCAAGTTCGGGGCGGACACCGGCATCACCGTCGGTTTCATGGGCCTCGGCCTGGAAGCCTCCACCACCGCCAACCTGGGCGCCGACGTGCTCGCCTTCGCCAATTCCAAGCTCGGGCTTTACGGCGGCGTCTCCCTGGAAGGGGCGGCCCTGGTCAGGCGCAAGGATTTCAACGAGGCCTTCTACGGACCCGGCGCCACGCCCCGCGCCATCGTCCTCGAGGGCAAGTTCGCCAACCCCCTGGCCGACGGCCTGAGGGCCGCCCTTGGTGCGCCCTAGGGCAAGCCTTGGTGCGCCCTAGGGCAAACCCCCGGGCCCTGATGATCCAGGGCACCGGCTCGGACGTGGGCAAGTCCCTGCTGGTGACGGGGCTGTGCCGGGCCTACCGGCGGCGCGGGTTAGCCGTCCGCCCCTTCAAGCCCCAGAACATGTCCAACAACGCCGCCGTCACCGCCGACGGCGGCGAGATCGGCCGCGCCCAGGCCCTGCAGGCCCAGGCGGCCGGCGTGGCGCCGAGCGTGCATATGAACCCGGTGCTGCTCAAGCCCACGTCGGAGACCGGCGCCCAGGTGATCGTCCAGGGGCGCATCGATTGCCAGGCGACGGCGCGCGACTACCATGCCTTGAAGCCCAGGCTCCTGCCCCGGGTCCTGGACAGCTTCGCCGCCGTCGCCGAGGGCGCCGACCTGGTGCTGGTCGAGGGCGCGGGCAGCGCCGCGGAAGTGAACCTGCGCCAAGGCGACATCGCCAACATGGGCTTCGCCGAGGCCGCCGGCGTGCCCGTCGTGCTGCTGGGCGACATAGACCGGGGCGGCGTCATCGCTGCAATCGTCGGCACCCACGCATTGCTCGAGGACTCCGAGCGCACGCTCGTCAAGGGATACGTCATCAACAAGTTCCGCGGCGACAAGGCGCTCTTCGACGGCGCCATCGAGCTCATCGCCGGCAGGTGCGCACTCGAGTGCTTCGGCGTCGTGCCCTTCTTCCCTCGGGCCACGCTGCTGCCCAAGGAGGACTCCATGGCGCTCGACGGCGAGGCGGCCCGGCCCGCAGCCAACGGGGCGATCAAGGTGGCGGTGCCGAGGCTGCCGCGCATCGCCAACTTCGACGACATCGATCCGCTGGCGGCCGAGGACGACGTGGCCGTCACCGTGGTGGAGCCGGGCCGCCCCCTGCCCGGGGACGCGGACCTGGTCCTGCTGCCGGGCTCCAAGGCGACGCTCGGGGACCTGGCGGACCTGCGCCGCCAGGGCTGGGACGTGGACATCGCCGCCCACGTCAGGCGCGGCGGGCTGCTGGTCGGGCTCTGCGGCGGCTACCAGATGCTGGGCCGAACCGTCGCCGATCCCGGCGGCGTCGAAGGCCCCGCCGCCGAGGCCGAGGGCCTCGGCCACCTGGACGTGGAAACGGTGATCGGGAGCACCAAAACGCTTAGCCGGGTGAAGGGCGCAGACGCCCTTTCGGGGGAGGCGATAGAGGGCTACGAGATGCGCATGGGCGCCACCTCGGGCCCCGATACGGCGCGGCCCTGGCTGACGCTGGAGGACGGGCGCGGCGAAGGGGCGCGCTCGGCCTCGGGCCTGGTCATGGGCAGCTACGTCCACGGCCTGTTCGCCGCCGACGGCTTCCGCCACGCCTTCCTTGAACGCATTTCCTCGGGCCGCGCCCGGGGCGAGTCTTACGAGGCGCAAGTCGAGGACACCCTTGACGCGCTGGCCAGCCACCTGGAGGCCAACATGGACCTGGACCGCCTGCTCGCCGCCGCCGGGGCCGTGGGCGGGTGAGGCTGGATGATGGCTTGGCGCAGCGTATGTCAGTTAAGGTAGGAGCCAATAATGGAACAATTCAGGAAAAGGCCCGCCGGAGACCTCCATTTCGCGGAGGGCGGCGATATGCATCCCGCAGATACATATTTTCATTTTTCTTTTGCCAATTATTATGATCCAAACAACATGAACTTCGGCGTTCTACGGGTGTTGAATGATGACGCCGTGAAGCCACATTCTGGATTTGAAACGCATCCCCATCGCGATATGGAAATCTTCAGCTACGTGGTTGATGGGAAATTGACCCATCGCGACAGCGCCGGAAACCTGGAAATTCTCGGCCGAGGGCATGTACAGAGTATTTCGGCCGGAACCGGACTGACCCATTCTGAACTGAATGAAGAGGACGACTGGTGCCGTTTTCTTCAAGTTTGGATCCTACCGGAACGTAGAAACCTGCCAATTCGATACGATATTCACAAATTTTTACCGGAAGACAGAAAAAATAAACTACTGCAGATCATTTCCAGCTCGGAAAACAAATGTCTGGCGCCGCTTTACGTCTGTCAGGACATAAATGTTTATGTGTCGGAATTGACGGAAAAAGGTACGAGCGTATCTGTCGAACTCAATAAGGAACGCCAAGCCTATGTCTTCTGTTTTGAAGGAAGCGTCGACATCAATCAGCGTCACGTTCTCGGAGAACGTGATTCCCTGGAAGTCGTTGGCGAAACAAAAATCGACTTTACGCTTGCTTCCGATCAAGCGCATTTCATCATCATTGAGATGAAGCGACAATAATCCTGACGGTCGGGGAAAGGCCTCAACACCTGTGCAAATAGCTGTTTAGTGTAAGAAATGGGTGATCCCGTGTGCGTTTGACCCCGTGTGCGTTCGCCACGCCTTCCTGCTGCGCATGGCGTCGGGGCCGTGGGCGGGTGAGCGGAGCTAGTGTCTTGAAAACGCTCTGCTATCCGCCGTGCATCAGCCCATCCCAGATGAGCTTGACGCCGACGACGAAAAGCAGCCCGTAACAGATCTTGTAGAACAGTTCCATGGGCAGGATCCGGTTGATCCGCCAGCCGATCCAGACGCCCACGGGGACGGCTGGGGCCAGGACCAGGCTGGTCAAAAGGTTCTCCGGCGAGAACTGGCCGAGCCAGAGATAGGGCCATATCTTCAACTGGTTAACGATGAAGAAGAACACCACATTGGTGCCGACGAACAGCCGTTTGTCGAGGCGCTGGGGCAGGATGTAGAACTTCATCGGCGCCCCCCCGGCATGGGCGACGAAGCTGGTAAAGCCGGAAAGCGTCCCGCAGGCAAAGCCCAGGAGCCGTCCGCCGGGGCCGTCATGGGACATTTCGGTTATATCGGGGATGCGTCCATCGGGACCAATGTCAATGTGGGCGCCGGCACCGTCACCTGTAACTACGACGGTAAGGACAAACACCGTTCGGTGGTGGAGAAAGACGCCTTCATCGGCTGTGACACCATGCTGGTGGCCCCGGTCACCATTGGCGCCGG
>JADFTO010000028.1 GCA_022560215.1 Pseudomonadota bacterium
CGTCCATTACGACGACGCCCTCGATACCGTGGTAGTGCGCCCGGCCCGGGACACCAACTTCGAGGACAAGCTGAAAAAGAAGACCCTGACGTCGGGATGCGCCCAGGGCACCGTCTTCGGCGACGTGATGGAGAAAATCGACCAGGTCCGCCTGCCCGCGGACGCGGTGCTCCGCACGTCCTGGCTCTATGCCCTGCTCAAGAAGATCAACACCGCCCCCAGCCTGTATCTGGAGGCCGGCGCCATCCACGGCTGCGTGCTCTGCCAGGAGGACAGGCCCTTGATCTACATGGAGGACGTGGGCCGCCACAACGCCGTCGACAAGATCGCCGGCTACATGTACCAGGAGGGCATGGCCGGCGGCGACAAGATCTTCTACACCACCGGCCGGCTGACCAGCGAAATGGTCATCAAGACGGTGCAGATGGGCATCCCCATCCTGATCTCCCGTTCCGGTTTCACCGCCTGGGGGGTGGAACTGGCCGGGGAGACGGGGCTGTGCCTGATCGGCCGGGCCAGGGGCAAGCGTTTCATCGCGCTCGCCGGCGAGGGCCGGATCATCTTCGACACCGACCCGGCCAAGGCCGCCGACGAGCCCGTGCGTCTCCAGCGCAAGGCCGGGCGCTAAGAGAATCATGGAAAAGGTCGTCGGAGTCCTTCTCGCCGGCGGCCGGGCGCGGCGCATGGGGGGCGGCGACAAGTGCCTGCGGCTCCTGGCCGGGCGGCCCCTGCTTGAGCGCATCGTGGAGCGGGTCCGGCCCCAGGTCTCCACCCTGATCCTCAATGCCGGCGGCGACGGGGGGCGCTTCCGGGCCTATGGCCTGCCCGTGGTGGCGGACACGATCCCGGACTTCGCCGGGCCCCTGGCCGGGGTGCTCACCGGGCTCGAGTGGGCGGCGGACAACGCGGCCCCTTGGGTGGCGTCGTTCGCCACCGACGCGCCGTTCTTGCCTGAGGACCTGGTGGCGCGCCTGGCCGGGGCCGTCGAGGCCGCCGGCGCCGACATGGCCTGCGCCACCTCGGGAGGGCGCGCCCATCCGGTATTCGGCATCTGGCCGGTGGGCCTGAAAGACGAGCTGCGCCGCGCCATGGAACACGAAGACATGCGCAAGATCGACCGCTGGACGGCGCGCTACCACCTGGTCCAGGTTGATTTCCCCTGCCGTCCCTTCGACCCCTTCTTCAACGTCAACAGCCCTGAAGACCTGGCCCGGGCGGAAGGTATCGTAAGTCCGGAGACGAGGGCGTCGGCATGAGGAGCGAAAGCCTTTCCCTCGGCCTGGTGCTCGAAAGGCGGCGCGTGGACCACCCCTGGCAGGACCACGCCTGGCGGCCGGTGGCCGTGTTTCCGGGGGACCCGGAAGGGGAGCCCTGGCGGGTCTTGAGGGAAGGCGACGGCTGGGTCCACTACTTCGCCGGGACCCTGGAATTGGAGCTCCACCCCAAGGAAACCGACGGCTATCGGGTCAACCTGTCGCAACAGGTGCCCCTGGTCTTCGTGGTGCTCAGGCCCGACGAGGAAGACGAGACGGACCACGACGTGGTTCCCTTCCTGGTCACCGCCTGTCCCCACGAGGCCGAAAGCTACATCGAAAGCGGCGACGAAATCGTCGAGGGCGTGCCCATGCCGGAGGCGGTTCTCGCCTGGGTGACGGACTTCGTCGAGACCCATCACGTGGAGGAGCCCTTCAAGAAGCGCAAGCGCAAGCCGTATGATCCCCGCAAGGGCGGTTTCGACCAGGGCCGCGGAGGGGGCCATGGCTGAGGACCGGGAAGGCCCGCTGGCCCGCTGGTCGCGCCTGAAGCGCCGCCAGGAGTCGGCGGCCGGGCGCGGCGGCGCGGCGCCCGTGAGCGTGGCGCCGGACCGGGATCCCGCCCCGTCGTCGGCACCGGACGGCGGGCCGCTAGCCGCTTTGCCGGTCGAAGACCAACCCACCGGGAATGACGCCCAGCCGGTCGAGGACGCCGCCCTGGACCTGCCCCCCATCGACAGCCTGGGCAAGGATTCCGACTACACTCCCTTCCTCGCCGACGGCGTGCCCGAGAAACTGGCGCGCGCCGCCCTGCGCAAGATGTGGAGGAGCGACCCGGTGTTCGGCATCCGGGACGGCCTCGACGATTACGACGAGGACTTCTCCCTCCTGTATAAAATCGTCGACACCGTGACGGCCAAGGCGAAATCGGCCGCGAAGGCCAAAAAGGCGAAGGAGGCCAAGAAAGCCCAGAAGGCAAAGCCCAAGGAAACCGCGGCCAGGAAGGAGAAAAAGGCCAAGAAAACCAAGAAGGCCGAGCCCGCCAAGGCGGGTGGCGCCAAGGCGGGACGGCGGAAGAAGGCCGCCGCCGGGAAATCGGCGTCCCCCGGCGCCAAGGCCTGAATTCCGCGCCCGGCGCACCGCGGCAATCGTAGGAGACCACCCCATCCTGTCGAAGGCGACCAGGGTCGGCATCAGCTTCAATATCGTGCTCAAATGGTCCGACATCTACCTGCCGGACCAGGGATAAGACGCCACCGGACGGCGCTCCCTGAAGGGCCCCTGTTTGGCGTCTCGAATCTGCGACATCTCGAATCTGCGACATATTGTATGTTGTATGCGGTATATTTTACGAATGCGGGTCATTGGGGTGGACCCGGTTCCCGGGCCGTGGGACTCCCCCGAGACGACGGCTTGGAACTGTTTGTTTCCAAGGTGTTTGGGGGATGGGGACGGCGCCGGCGGCGGCGCCTCGTTCGTCCCCGGGAGGTATCCCGGAGGTTTAATTTCCAGACCTCTTCTCCCGATTTAAAAGGCAGCGCAAATCGCCGGAAACCCGCACAAAATATAGGGTTTTTGGGAAAACATATTCAAAAAATCGCAATTGACACGTGCCCGAGAAAAGTATGTACTACCCGTAGGGAGGGCCTTCGTTCAGTATTCGTCCATATCCTTGCCGGACGGAGTGCGAATGAGAGGCAAGTCGCGTCTAACGCGGCGTCATAAGAAGGAGTAATCGTGGAGGCAAACCTTGCCCACGGTTGCGGTGTCCCCGAAGAGGATATTCTTAGGGCGCGCATTTACGCCTTGCTCGCCCGCCTACTCGCCGCCCCCATCACCGAAGAGGACCAGGAGACAATCCGCGCCCTGGAAGGGGACGGGACGGAAATGGGCGCCGCCTTGGGCTCCCTTGCCACCATCGCCGCCAAGACCTCCCTGAAGACGGCCACGGACGAGTACGACACCCTTTTCATCGGGTTGGTGCAGGGGGAACTGGTTCCCTACGCGTCTTACTACCTGACCGGTTTCCTGCAGGAAAAGCCCCTGGCGGAGCTGCGAAGCGACATGGTCCGCCTCGGCATCGCCCGCTCCGATGACCTGGTGGAGCCCGAGGATCACATCGCCGTGGTCTGTGAAATGATGCACGGGCTGATCACCGGCGCCTTCGGCGAAGCGGCCTCCATCGAAACCCAGAAGGACTTTTTCGATTCCCACATCCGGCCCTGGGCCTGCCGTTTCTTCCAGGACCTGGAAGCGGCCGAATCGGCCGTCCTTTACATGCCGGTGGGGACCATCGGCCGCATCTTCATGGAGGTCGAGGTCAAGGCGTTCGAAATGACGGCCTGAGAAGGCCGTTTGCAGGCAAGGGAAAGACCTATCAAGACCAAGAAAAGAAGTAACAGAGTTTAACGAGGACAACGAGGACAAGGAGAAACACATGAGAGACGGCAAAAAACCCGACTCGCTTCCCCGCCGGGAGTTTCTGAAGGGCTTGACCGTGGGCACCGCCGGTGCCGCCGCGGTGGCCCTGAGCGTAGCCCCGACGAAGGCCGTGGCCGCCGAAGACAAGGCGTCCGGCTATCGGGAGACGGACCACGTCCGCAAGTACTACGAGCTGGCGCGGTTTTAATTAACCTGAACAGGAGAGAGCAATGCTCACGAAAAAAAGCAGCGGGGTGGCGAATGGCTCCCGTCTGCGGCAATCCCTGGCCGGCGTGATCAACGGCGCCATTGACCGACGCACCTTCTTGAAGCGTTCGGGATTGGCGGCCGGCGGTGCCGCGCTTGCCTCCACGATGCCCCTCGGCGGCGTCAAGACCGCCAAGGCTCAAGTCGGCGGCAGCGAGATCAAGTCGGTGAAGACGGTTTGCAGCCACTGCGCGGTCGGCTGCACGGTCATCGCCGAGGTCAAGAACGGCGTCTGGATCGGCCAGGAACCTGGGTTCGACAGCCCGTTGAACCTCGGCGCGCACTGCGCCAAGGGAGCCGCGGTCCGCGATTTCGCCCACGGCGAACGCCGCCTCAAGTACCCCATGAAACAGGTCGGCGGAAAGTGGCAGAGGATTTCGTGGGAAACGGCCATCAACGAAATCGGCGACAAGATGCTCGATGTCTACAAGACGTCTGGCCCCGATTCGGTTTACTGGCTGGGTTCCGCGAAACACAACAACGAACAGGCCTATCTGTTCCGCAAGCTCTATGCCTTCTGGGGCAGCAACAACGGTGACCATCAGGCGCGCATCTGTCATTCCACCACGGTCGCCGGTGTGGCCAACACCTGGGGCTATGGCGCCATGACCAACAGCATGCCCGACATGCACAACTCGCGGTCAATCTTCATGATCGGCTCCAACGCCGCTGAAGCTCACCCGGTGGCCATGTTGCACATCCTCAAGGCCAAGGAGCAAAACAACGCGGCGATCATCGTCTGTGACCCGCGCTTCACGCGTACGGCGGCCCACGCCGACGAATACGTGCGCTTGCGCCCGGGCACCGACGTGGCGCTGATCTGGGGCATCCTCTGGCATATCTTCGAGCACGGCTGGGAAGACAAGCAGTACATCCAACAGCGTGTCTACGGGATGGATCAGATCCGGGCCGAAGTGAAGAAGTGGACGCCCGAGGAGACCGAGCGCGTCACCGGGGTCCCCGGCTCGCAACTGAAGCGGGTCGCCAGGACCCTGGCCAACAACCGTCCAGGCACCATCATCTGGTGCATGGGCGGCACCCAGCACACGACGGGCAACAACAACACCCGCGCGTACTGCGTGTTGCAGTTGGCCCTTGGCAACATTGGCGTCGCCGGTGGCGGGGCCAACATCTTCCGCGGCCACGACAACGTCCAGGGCGCCACCGACATGTGCGTGCTTTCGCACTCTCTTCCCGGTTACTACGGCTTGAAGACCGGGTCGTGGAAGCACTGGGCCCGTGTTTGGGACGTGCCTTACGACTTCCTCCTCAAGCGCTTCACAACCAAGAAGCTGATGGAGACCAAGGGCTATCCGGTGTCCCGCTGGATCGACGGCGTCCTCGAGGATCCGAAGAATATCCAGCTCCAGAAGGACAACACGCGGATCATGGTCTTCTGGGGCCACGCCCCCAACTCCCAGACCCGTCTGCCGGAGATGAGGAAGGCCCTGGTGAAGCTGGATCTGCTGGTCATCGTCGATCCCTATCCCAACCTGGCTTCGGTATTGTCCGACCGCAAGGACGGCACCTACCTGCTGCCGGCGGCCACCCAGTTCGAGACCTATGGGTCGGTCACGGCGTCCAACCGGAGCCTGCAGTGGCGTGATAAAGTGTTCGAGCCTTTCTTCGAATCGAAGCCCGATCACAACATCATGTACCTGTTCGCCAAGAAGCTTGGCTTCGCCAAGGAGATGTTCAAGCACATCAAGGTGAACGGCGATGAGCCCCTGATCGAGGACATCACCCGGGAGTTCAACCGCGGCATGTGGACCATCGGATACACGGGCCAGTCGCCCGAGCGTCTGAAGATGCACATGACCGTCCAGCACACCTTCGACAAGACCTCCCTGCGCGCCAAGGGCGGTCCCGCCGACGGCGAATTCTACGGCTTGCCGTGGCCGTGCTGGGGGACGCCGGAGATGAAACATCCGGGCACCCAAGTCCTTTACGATACCTCCATGCCGGTGGCCGAGGGCGGTCTTTGCTTCCGCGCCCGGTTCGGCGTCCAGCGCAACGGCGTCAACCTGCTGGCGGAAGACTCGTATCCCGTGGGATCGGAGATCAAGGACGGATACCCTGAGTTCTCCATGGCCGTGCTCAAGAAGCTGGGCTGGGACAAGGACCTGACGGCGAAGGAGCGGGCGGTCATCGAGAAGATCGCCGGCGACAAGACCAACTGGAAGACCGACCTTTCCGGCGGCATCCAGCGGGTCGCCATCAAGCATGGCTGCGCCCCGTTCGGCAACGCCAAGGCCCGCGCCGTGGTGTGGACGTTCCCGGATCCGGTGCCCTTGCACCGCGAGCCGCTGTACACGCCGAGGCGTGACCTCCTGCCCCAGTACAAGACGTACAAGGACACGGTCAACTTTCGCCTGCCGACCAAGTACGAGAGCATTCAGAAGAATGACTTCTCCAAGAAGTTCCCGATCATCCTGACGTCGGGACGCCTGGTGGAATACCAGGGCGGCGGCGACGAAACCCGGTCCAACCCGTGGTTGGCCGAGTTGCAGCAGGAGATGTTCGCCGAAATCAGTACCCGCGATGCCAACGACCTCGGCATCAGGGACGGCGCGGACATTTGGATCCACTCACCGGAAGGCGGCAAGGTGCTGGTCAAGGCCATGATCACCGAGCGCGTCGCCTCGGGCGTGGTCTTCATGCCGTTCCACTTCGGCGGCCGTTGGGAGGGCAAGAGCCTCAGGGACAAGTATCCCGAGGGCACCGACCCCATCGTCTTGGGTGATTCCTCCAACACCTGCGGCACCTACGGCTACGACTCGGTAACCCAGATGCAGGAAACCAAGGTCACCCTGTGTCGGGTCGAAGCAGCGTAAGGAGCATAGTTATGGCAAGAATGAAATTCCTGTGTGACGCCGAACGCTGTATCGAATGCAACGCTTGCGTCACGGCGTGCAAAAACGAGCACGAGGTGCCTTGGGGCATCAACAGGCGCCGGGTGGTGACCATCAACGACGGCGGCCCCGGCGAGCGGTCCATTTCGGTGGCCTGCATGCACTGTTCCGACGCGCCGTGCATCGCGGTCTGTCCGGTCGACTGCATATACCAGACCGAACAGGGCGTGGTCCTGCACTCCAAGGACCTGTGCATCGGGTGCGGCTATTGCTTCTACGCTTGTCCCTTCGGGGCTCCGCAGTTCCCTCAGGCGGGCAACTACGGCAGCCGCGGCAAGATGGACAAGTGCACCTTCTGCAACGGTGGTCCGGAAGAAGACCACTCGTCGGCGGAGTTCAAGAAGTACGGCCGCAACCGTCTGGCGGAGGGCAAGCTGCCGCTCTGCGCCGAGATGTGCGCCACCAAGGCGCTCCTGGGCGGTGATGGCGATTTGATCGCCAACATCTACCGCGAGCGGGTCGTCCACCGCGGTTTCGGCTCGGGCGCCTGGGGCTGGGGAACGGCTTATCAGCTGAAGGTTGGGAGCTGATTCCAACCGCTCGGCGAAAGGGGTTGGCGGTTCCGCCATTGGCGCGGGACCACCAACCCTTCGCCGCGCCTTTGATGCGGGACGGAAGGGAGATCGATGAAATCCCTGAGAACCGTCGCCACTCCGCGTTGTTCCTGGTTTCCCGCCGGGCGGAAGGGCCTCGGCCTTTCAGCCCGGCGGGTGCCGGCTACGGGGCCGGTAATCTTGTGATAGTTTGATGCATATTTGAGGCGGGGGATCACGTCATGACTTGGTTGTGTCGCACATTGGGTTGTTTCGGGCTGGCCATGGTGGTCGGGTATGCCGCCCTGGTGGGCTTCACGGGCTCGCCGGACCTCGACCACCCGGCCTGGGCCCAGACCAAGGGCCGGGTGCCGGGCAGCGCCCTCGGCAACATCAACGATGCCGAGCTTTGGCGGCTGGTGCGCCAGGGGGTGACGGGAACGGTTTCCATCCCCGACAAGAAGGCAGGCGTCCTGGTGCAGTCCGAAGGGGACGAATGGCGGGCCCTGCGCAACGGCCCCCTCAGCGAGTATGGCTGGTGGGCCATGGCCGCCATGCTGGTGGTGACCGCGGTGTTCTTCCTGTTCCGGGGGCGCATCCGTATCGACGGCGGCTTCGCCGGGCGCATGGTCAGGCGCTTCACGGACCTCGAGGTCTTCACCCACTGGCTGACGGCGTCGTCTTTCGTCGTCCTTGCCCTGACCGGCCTCAACACCCTTTACGGCAAGCATGTGCTGATTCCCGTCTTGGGCAAGTCGGCCTTCGCCACGCTCACTTCCTGGGGCAAGTTCGCCCACACCTACATCGCCTTCGCCTTCATTCTGGGCCTGCTGCTGATGCTCGTGATCTGGATCCGGCACAACTTCCCCGACCGTTACGACATCGGCTGGATCGCCAAGGGCGGGGGCCTGTTCGTCAAGGGAAGCCATCCGCCGGCGGGCAAATTCAATTTCGGCCAGAAGGCAATTTTCTGGATTACCATCCTCGGCGGCGGCGCGGCCAGCTTCACGGGAATTATCCTGATGTTCCCGTTCACTTTCTTCGGCATGCAGGACATGCAGCTGATGCAGATCATCCACGCCGCCGTCGCCCTTGGCATGATCGTGGTCATTTTCGGCCACATCTACATCGGCACCCTCGGCATCGAAGGGGCCTTCTCCGCCATGAGCACCGGCGAGGTGGACGAAAACTGGGCCAAGCATCATCACAGCGCCTGGGCGGTCGAGAGCGAGGAAGGCCAGGCGGTGCCCCAACCGCCCGAACGGCAACCGGCGGAATGACCGCCGGCCCGGCGGAATGACCGCCGGGCCTGACTCACGGGAAATTCTGGCGACGCCGGCGTTCGCCGTGCCCTTTCGCCGTGCCCTTAGGATGATGCGTCGGCGGACTGCGCGTTGACGACGGCGACGGCGCTCATGTTGACGATGCCCCGGGCGGTGACCGACGGGATCAGGATGTGGACCGGCTTCGCCGCGCCCACCAGGATAGGGCCGACGGGAAGTCCTTTGCCCAGGGCCTTGAGCAGGGTGAACGCGCAGTTGGCTGCATCCAGGTTGGGCAGGACGAAAAGATTGGCCTGGCCCGAAAGCCGCGAATTGGGGAAGATGCGCTCGCGCAGGGC
The DNA here is from genome assembly GCA_022560215.1 of Pseudomonadota bacterium. Taxonomy (GTDB): domain Bacteria; phylum Pseudomonadota; class Alphaproteobacteria; order Rhodospirillales; family 2-02-FULL-58-16; genus JADFTO01. Next base: position 9,008 of record JADFTO010000028.1, read on the forward strand.
CTCGTCCATGGCGGCGTCTCCCTGCATTTCCCCGTCCACCTCCAGATCGGGCGCCCGTTCGGCGAGCAGGCTCACCGCCTCGCGCACTTTCCTGGCGGAAGCCGTGTCCGAGGTTCCGAAACTTGAATGGGACAGCAAGGCCACCTTGGGGGTGACCCCGAAATCGCGGATCACGTCGGCGGACAAGAGGGTCATTTCCACCAGATCCTCCGCCGAGGGGTCGGGGGTGACGTGGGTGTCGCACAAAAAGAAAGTGCCCGTGGGCATGATCAAGACGCTTAAGGCCGAGGCGTCGCGGACGCCTTCCTTGAGGCCGATCACGTCGAGCACGTGGCGCAGGTGCCAATTGTACTGTCCGTAGGTGCCGCAGATCATGGCGTCCGCCTCCCGGCGCTTGACCATGATGGCGGCGATGACCGTGGTGTTGGTGCGGATGATGGTGCGGGCGTCGTCGGGGGTGGTGCCCTTGCGTTCCATCAGTCCCAGGTAGGTATTGCAGTAATCGGCGTATCGGGGATCGTCCTCCGGATTGACCACTTCCATGTCCCGGCCGGCTTTAAGTCTCAGGCCCAGTTTGGCGATGCGGCTCGAGATCACGTCCGGCCTGCCGACCAGGATCGGCTTGGCCAATCCGTCGTCGACCACCACCTGGACGGCGCGCAGCACCCTCAATGCCTCGCCTTCGGCGTAGACCAGGCGCTTGGGCTCCCGGGCGGCGGCGTCGAAGACCGGCTTCATGAGCATCCCGGAACGGAAGACGAAGCGGCCGAGGCGCTCCTTGTAGGCGTCGAAGTCCTCGATCGGACGGGTCGCCACGCCGCTCTCCATGGCCGCCTTGGCGACCGCGGGCGCGATTTCCACGATCAGCCTCAAGTCGAAGGGCTTGGGAATCAGGTATTCGGGGCCGAACTTCAGATCTTCGCCCCTGTAGGCGTCGGCCACGATCTCGGACGATTCCGCCATGGCCAGGTCGGCGATCGCCTTGACCGTGGCCAGCTTCATCTCTTCGTTGATGGTGGTGGCGCCGACGTCCAGGGCGCCGCGGAAGATGAAGGGAAAGCACAGCACGTTGTTGACCTGGTTGGGATAGTCGGACCTTCCGGTGGCGATCACGGCGTCCGGACGGACTGCCTTCGCCTGGTCGGGATTTATTTCCGGGTCGGGGTTGGCGAGCGCCAGGATGAAGGGCTTGTCGGCCATTCGCTTGACCATGTCGGGGGTCAGGATTCCGGGCGCGGACAGGCCAAGGAATATGTCCGCGTTGTCGATGACCTGATCGAGGGTACGAGCCTCGGTGTCGATGGCGTAGCGTTCCTTGTGGGGGTCCATGGCCTCCTTTCTTCCCTCGTAGACCACTCCCACGTGGTCCACCAGGGTGATGTTTTCCTTGAGTAGCCCCAAGCTGACCAACAGGTTCAGGCAGGCGATTCCCGCCGCCCCGCCACCGGTGGAAACCAGGCGCACGTCCTCGATGGACTTGCCGATCACGCGCAGGCCGTTGACCACGGCCGCCCCGGTGACGATGGCCGTGCCGTGCTGGTCGTCGTGGAAAACGGGTATGTTCATACGCTTGCGCAATTCGCCTTCGATGACGAAACATTCCGGCGCCTTGATGTCCTCGAGGTTGATGGCGCCGAAGGTGGGTTCCAGCGCCGCGATGATCTCCACCATCTTGCCGGGATCGGTCTCGTCGATCTCGATGTCGAAGGCGTCGATGCCCGCGAATTTCTTGAACAGGACCGCCTTTCCCTCCATCACCGGCTTGGCGGCCAGGGGGCCGATGGCCCCGAGCCCGAGGACGGCGGTGCCGTTGGTGACCACGCCCACCATGTTGCTCCGCGCCGTGAGGTTCATCGCTTCGCCCGGGTCGCCGACGATGGCCCGACAGGCGGCCGCCACGCCCGGAGAATAGGCGAGCGCCAGGTCCCGCTGGTTGGCCAGCGGCTTGGTGGCCACCACCTCGAGTTTTCCCGCCTTCGGCGCGCGGTGGTATTCCAGGGCCGCTTCGTCCAGATTTTCCGTCATGAATTTCCCCCGGGCCGTGTCCCGCCTGACCGGGGCGGCCGGCGGCCACCCTATTAATCAGGTTATCCAGTCCCGTTCGCGGGCACAATCGGTAAGGGTCTCCCGGGTGTGTGTTGCGGCGCTCGCTCGATGGCACCGCATCCAGCGTCGCGCCGCGCCTGCCCGGATGAACCGATTTGCTCCCATCAAATTGATTCCTACTTACCGGATAGCGCTTTAGGATGGGCCGCGACTCAACCTCGGCTAGGGATTTCCCCCAGCGGGCGGGACAGGACCTAAGTTTAGGGAACGGAATGACCACGCCCACCCCTCCGCCCCAAGGGGACACGCGCCGCGGCATCCTGTGGATGCTCCTGACTTTTCTCCTGTTCGCCAGCTTGAACGTCACGGCCAAGTACCTGACCCTGTCCTATCCCGTGGTCCAGGTCGTCTGGGCAAGATTCGCCTCCCAAGCCCTGATGGTGGCCGTCGTGCTCGGGCCCCGCATTTCCCATGTCATGGTCAGCGGGCGCCTCGGCCTGCAGATGGGCCGTTCGCTGTTGATGCTGTTCACCACGACAATGTTTTTCGCCGGGCTCAGCCTCATCCCCCTGGCCGAAGCCAGCGCCATCATGTTCGTGGCCCCGATCCTGGTGACCGTTCTTTCCGTGCCCCTCCTCGGGGAACGGGTGGGACCGTGGCGCTGGGCCGGCGTGGCGGCGGGGTTCGCCGGCGCGGTGATCATCATCCGCCCGGGCATGGGCGTTGTGCAGCTGGCGGCCTTCCTGCCGTTCGGCGCGGCCTGCGGCCAAGCCTTCTATCAGATCGCCACCAGGGAGCTGAGCCGCACCGACCAGGCCCTGACCACGCTCTTTTACACGCCCCTGGCCGGGCTCGCGGCGACCAGCGCGGTGGTGCCATTCCTGTGGATCCAGCCGGACCTGGAAGGCTGGCTGCTGATGACGCTGATGGGGCTGTTCGGGGGTTTAGGGCATTTCGCGCTGATCAAGTCCCTGACGGCGGCGCCCGTGGCCATCGTGGCGCCCTTCAGTTACACGAACCTGATCTGGGCCACGGCCTACGGCTACCTCTTTTTCGGCGACCTGCCCGACGGGTGGACCGTGTTCGGGGCGATCGTCATCGTGCTCAGCGGCCTCTTCATCTTCTACCGTGAAACCCGGAAACGCAGGCTTGCCGAACGGGAGGAGCCCCTGTGACCGTCGATCCCCTGCCTCCGGTCATCGGCCATCGGGGGGCTTGCGGCCACGCGCCGGAGAACACCATCGCGTCCATCCGCAAGGCCGCCGAGTTCGGCGCCCGCTGGGTCGAGTTCGACACCAAGCTGAGCCGCGACGGCCATATCATCGTGTTCCACGACGACCGGGTGGAGCGGACCACCGACGGCACTGGCCGGGTGGCGGACATGGACCTCTCGGCCCTCAAGGTGCTGGACGCCGGGGGGTGGTACTCCAAGGGGTTCAGGGGGGAGCCCATCCCGACCCTGGCCGAGGCAATGGCCGTCCTCGCCGAGCTCGGCCTCGGCGGCAACGTGGAAATCAAGCCGTCGCCGGGGCGCGAGGCCGAAACCGGGCGCGCGGTCGCCCTGGCCCTGGCCCGTGACTGGCCCAAGAATCTGCCCCGGCCGCTTATCTCGAGCTTCTCGCCTGAATCCCTCGCCGCCGCGGCCGAGGCCGCGCCCGGCATCCCCCGCGCCCTCCTGGTGCTCAAGTTTCCCAAGGACTGGCGCCGCCGGCTCCGGGAGCTGGATTGCCAGGCCCTGCACTGCCTCAACCGGCGCCTCACGCCTTTGAGGGCGCGGGCCCTGAACGAGGCCGGCTACGCCATCAGGGTCTTCACGGTGAACAACCGGCGGCGGGGGGCAAGGCTCTTCGGATGGGGCGTCCAGGGGGTGATCACCAACTACCCGGAACGCATGCTGTCCCTGGTCGAGTAGCCAGCCGCCGGCGAGGATTCCTTGGTCTGGGCCGAAATGGACTTCCTTTAGGGAAAGTTTTGCCAAGACACCTGGGTTCCCCGCGTCAATAGCCGAAGGCGTCCATGGCCCGGAACCAGAGGTTGGCGAGGGGCAGGAACCAGGGCCGTCCTGTATAGAGGGGAAATGCGGCGAACCGGGCGTCGTCCAGGGGGGTGCGGCCTTCGTCGGAACCCAGCGCCTTGAGGGCGGCCTTGTGGCCGAGATAAGGCGCCATGGCCACGCCCGAGCCCGAGTAGCCCAAGGCGTAATGGACGCCGTCCAGCTTGCCCAGATGGGGCAGCCTGTCCCGGGTGTAGGCGACGAAGCCCGTCCAAGAATGGGTAACGGCGACCCCGGCCATTTGGGGAAAGATGCCCGACATCAGGGCGTGCAGCCGCTTGGCCCCGAGCCGGAGGTCGATGGGATGGAGCGCGGCGCGGCCCCCGAACAGGAGACGCCGGCCGTCGGGCGAGGCGCGGTAGTAGCAGTGCGCGGCGCGGGTATCGACGATCATCCTGCCGCCCGGAATCAGGGCCCTGATGCGCTCCGCCGGCAGCTCTTCCGTGGCGATGATGAAACTGGGGATGGGGATGACCCTGCGCCTGAGGCCGGGCGTGATCCCGCCGGTGTAGCCGTTGGTGGCGATGATCACGTCGCTGGCGGCGAGCGTCCCCCGGGGGGTTCGCAGGATGAGGCGATTCCCGTCCCTTCGCATGCCGGTCACGGGCGAGCGGGCGAAGACCCGGGCGCCGGCGCCTTCCGCCCGATCGAGGAGGCCCCGGTGGAAGAGGGCGGGATGAAGGGAGCCGTGGCGGGGATAGAGGCATCCCCCGTGATAGACGTCCGTCGCCACCTCCCGGCCCTGCTCGGCCCTGGGCACCATCTCGGCCTCTAGCCCGATCTCGCGGGCCAGTAGGTCGGTCTCCCGGGCCATGGTCTCGTAGTGGGCGGGCCGCCACGCGGCCCGGAAGCGGCCCGAGCGTGTGAAGTGGCACTCGATGCCCTCCCGTTCGATGAGGCCGGCGGTGAACTCCAGGGCGGCGATCCCAACGCCTAGAAAGTCCAGGGCAGCCTTCTTGCCGTAACGCCTGGAAAGTTGGCCGTAGGCGGCCTTGTGGCCGCTCCCCGCCATGCCGCCGTTGCGCGTGCTGGCCCCGCTCCCCGGCTCGCCCGCTTCCAGGACGGCGACGCGGCGGCCGGCCCGGGCCGCGGTCAAGGCCGCCGACAACCCGGTGAACCCGGCGCCGACAATGGCCACGTCCGCCGTGGCGGGGAGGGGGGCTTCTGCCTGAGGGACGGGCGGCGCGGCCTCCCACCACCAGGGGTCGAAACGGATGTCTTCGCCGGGCATGGGGACGCCTTCATCGGTTGCGGACGGCCGGACCTGCTATAGTCCAAGAGCATAACCCGAGCTTGAGGATACGGAAATGAGCGATTCCTTCACCGTCGCCTGCGTCCAGAACTGCGCCGGCGCGGACATGGATGCGAACCTGGCCCGGGGCGAGACCCTGGTCCGCCAAGCCGGCGACGCGGGCGCGGACCTGATCTGCCTGCCCGAGTATTTTTCGTGCCTGGACCTTGGGCCCGGCGGGGAATTGGGGGTCGGCTCGCTGAAGGAGGACGACCATCCCGCCCTCCCTCTTTTCCGCCGCCTCGCGGGCGAGTTGGGAGCGTGGATCGTGCTCGGCTCGCTGGCCATCGACGACGGCGCCGGCAGGAGCTTCAACAGGTCCTTCGTCATCGACTCCCGGGGCGGCATCGTCGCCCGCTACGACAAGATGCACCTGTTCGACGTGGACCTGAAAAGCGGGGAAAGCTACCGGGAATCGGACACCATCCGCCACGGCTCAGAGGTGGTCCTGGCGCCGACTCCCTGGGGGCTGCTGGGGCTGACCCTTTGCTACGACCTTCGATTCCCCTACCTCTACCGCGCCCTGGCCAAGGCCGGCGCCGGTTTCCTCACCGTGCCCTCCGCCTTCACCCGGACCACCGGCGAGGCCCACTGGCACGTGCTGCTGCGGGCGCGGGCCATCGAGACCGGATGCTTCGTCTTCGCCCCCGGCCAGGCGGGCATCCACGGGGCGGGCAGGACCTACGGCCATTCCCTGATCGTCGACCCCTGGGGCCGGATCCTCGCCGACGGCGGCGAGGACGTGGGCCTGATCAGCGCCGAAATCGACCCGGCCGGGGTCGAAAGTGCCCGCCGCCGAATCCCTTCGCTGACCCACGACAGGGCTTTCTCCGGTCCCGAACCGGCGGCGCTCACCGAAGCGTGAAAGGGTTTGTGTCGACAAGCGCTCGTTCCTGACTCCACAATCCCCATCATGAAGTACCTTGGTGGCATGCTCGCGGCGGCGGCGATGGCCCTGTCCTCCGCCCTGGCCGGGGACCTGGAAGACGGCATGGAGGCCTACGACGGCGGCGACTACGCCCTGGCCCTGGCGGCCTGGACCCGGGCCGCGGCGGCGGGCCAGGCAGACGCCATGACCGCCATCGCCGGTCTCTATGCGGGCGGCACCGGCGTGGCCCGGGACCCGGGCCTGGCCCTCGCCTGGTACCGGCGAGGCGCCCGCCTCGGCGACGCCACAAGCCAGCTCAACCTGGGTGACATGATCGCCCGCGGGCAGGGCCAGGACCGGGACCCGGTGGAGGCCAGCATGTGGCTGGGCCTGGCCGCCGGCCAGGGCAACCGGTGGGCGGCGGAGCGAAAGCGGGGGCTGGCCCGGACCATGACCCCGGCCGAGGTTGCCGAGGCCGAAAGGCGGATCGGGGAATGGCGGCCCCTCGAGGCGCGGGGGGGACCAAGCGAGTGAGAGTTCCACTCAAGGAGGGAGGGATCACCTAACACCCTTGCCGCGCTGGTCCCTCAGGTAATCCTCGAACGCTTCCAGCAGCTTGGGCACGTCGGGATTCAGGGAGTTCCAGAACCGCATCCGCTCGGGCGTGTTTTTTTGCATGTGCCGCTTGAAATCCGAGCAATATCCGTCGGTGAAGCCGAAGCCTTCCAGTTCCTGCCGGAACTTGATCATCTCCCTGGAGGATTTGTCGAAGCGGAAGTCCTGATACGCCTTTTCCTCATACAGCCAGGCCTCGCATTCCAAGTCCACGTTGCGCAAGCTTTTGAAACGGTCGTTCAGGTGCTGGGTCCCGTGGCCGGCCAGTTCGTGGACGAGGACCGCGGCCAGCTCGCGCACGGACCACTTGATGCCGTGACGGCCGACGACGGCGAGGAAACTCTTGTTCCCGTACCCGCCTATTCCCCGGTACTGGGGCAGGAACTTGGCGACCTGGACGGAAGCCATGCTGGTATTCGGATCCGGATGGTTGGGATCGTAAATGATCTCCACCCTGCCGCTCCGCTTCAGCGCCTCGATCTTGCCGGCGCTGAACGGAGACTCCCGGTAGATGACATCGAGCGCCCGGGCCAACCGTTCCAGCGCGTAAATAGGATCGACAAGGTAGACGTCGTATTCGACGCCGGGCTTCGGAGGCAGGGCGAGAAGCGTGATGCCGTCGTAATCTTTCCCGGCGGCCACCGAGGCGACGGCCGGATTCAAGGCCAGGCACGCCAACGCAATGACCATGCCGGCCATCCGCAGTC
>JADFTO010000212.1 GCA_022560215.1 Pseudomonadota bacterium
GGCGTTCATGCGCCACGCAGGCTCACGGCGCATAAGCGCCGGCGCGCGGTCGCGCTTGCCAAAGGGCGATGAGTCAAACTCAACGCCCTTTGGTATTATCGGGGTCCCGAAAGAAAACGGCCCGGGGGACGCCCCGGGCCGTAACGCCGGTATTTGATCTTTCTGTTCTAGGGCCGGATAGCGCTCTAGCGCCGGGCTCCGAACAGATGGAGCAGCATGATGAACAGGTTGATGAAGTCCAGATACAGCCTGAGCGCGCCCATGATGGCCTTCTTGTCCCGGACCTCGTCGCTATCGGTGCCGCTGTAGAGGTTCTTGATCTTCTGGGTATCGTAAGCGGTCAGCCCGACGAAGACGAGGACCCCGATCACCGAGATCACGAAGTGGAGGCCCGAGCTTTGCAGGAACAGGTTGACCAGGCTGGCGATGATGATGCCGATCAGTCCCATGAACAGGAACGAACCCCAGCCCGTCAGGTCCCGCTTGGTGGTGTAGCCATAGAGGCTCATCCCGGCGAAGGTGCCCGCCGTGATGAAGAACACCCGGGCGATGGACGTGCCCGTATAGACGATGAAGATGGAGGCCAGGGACATCCCCATCAGGGCCGAGAATATCCAGAACAGGGTTTGCGCCGTGCTCGCCTGGATCCTGTCCATGCGGGAGCTCAGGTAGAACACGAAGCCGAGCGGCGCCAACGCCACGACCCAGAACAGCGGAGTGCCGAAAATCAACTGCATGGCCGTCTCGGAGAGCGTCATGCCGTAGGCGACGGCCCCCGTCAACGCCAGTCCCGAGGCCATGAAGTTGTAGACCTTGAGCATGTACTGCCGGAGGCCGACGTCGATCTCGGCGGCGCGGGCCTGGGCCGGGCTCATCGATTGCGTGCGCAAGCTGAAGCGTTCGTTTTGTGCCATGAATGAAACCCTTTCGGCGGTTGACTAGAACTTGCCGCTAATATGGCACGGAACGGGGCGAAATCAAGGGAAAGGGCCGGCGCGGCCCGGGCGGTCCCGGACCCCATGGTCCCGCTTTTGTGCAAGGCGGCCAGTCCCTATGATGGGGGCGCATCGGGGAGCCCAGCCCTCCGCCGATCAGGGCTCCCGCCGGCCCAGAGCAAATCCGGATGGATCGCGGATCAGCCGATCCATCAAACCGGTGAAACCGCTCTAGGGAAGACGATTACAAGGGACTAGAGCACTATCCGGGAGCGAAGGAAACTCGGCCATGCGCCTGTTCGTCGCCCTTCCCCTTCCCGCCCAGGTCCGGCAAGGATTGGCCGGCCTCTGTTCCGGGCTTCCCGGGGCGCGCTGGATCCGGCCAGAGAACATGCACGTCACGATGAGGTTCATCGGCGAGGTGGACGGCGCCGGCGCCGACGACGCGCACATGGCCCTGAGGGGGGTCCGGGGGTGGGCCTTTCCTCTCTCCCTCTCCGGATTGGGGAGCTTCCAATCGGGCAGGAGGCTGCGCCTGCTCTGGGCCGGGGTGGAAGACCAGCCGGTCCTCGTCCGCCTCAGGGACGACGTGGAGACTGCCCTGGTGCGCTCAGGCCTGGAGCCCGAGCGGCGCAAGTTCAAGCCCCACGTGTCCCTGGCCCGATTCAACGCCCAACCGGGGAACAAGCTGGGCCCCTATCTGGATGCCTACGGCGCCTTTTCCGCCGGGCCCTTCCCGGTCACGGCCTTCGTCCTCATGCGCAGCCATCTCAACCGCGCCGGCGCCCATTACGAAGTCATGGCCGATTATCCCCTGGATGAGGAATAGGGACGCGGACTTAAAACCCGTACCGCCCGAGCGTCCGCTCCACCTGGCCGACGTAGGAGCCCCCGAACAGGCGCACGTGCACCAGGAGGGGATAAAGGTTGTAGAGGTCGCGCCGTTCCTCGAAGAACCCCGGCGCCATGGGGCGGAGCTCCCGGTAGGGGCCGAAGAAGGCGTCCCCGAAGGTGCCGAAGAGGGTCGAGAAGGCGAGCTCGATCTCGGGGTCCGCGTAATAGATGGCCGGGTCGACGAAGCCGGTGATCCGCCCGTCCCGGCAGAGCACGTTGCCGCCCCACATGTCGCCGTGGATCAGGGACGGGCGTTCCGGTTCGGCCAGCCACTTGTCCAGGCGCCCGGCCAGGGCCTCCAGCCGGGCGAGCAGGGCGCCCGGCAGCCTTCCGGCATCGGCGGCCTGGCGCCCCATGTAAAGCAGCCTCTGGTCGCGGAAGAAGGCGAGCCAGCTAGGGTCCTGGTCGTTGGGCTGGTGCAGGCCGCCGATCAGGGTCGGCCGGTCGAAGCCGAAGCGTTCCGCCGTCACCCCGTGCAGCCGGGCCAGCAATTCGGCGGCGTCGGCCTGGGCCCCGTCGTCCAGGGGGCCGCCCGACTCCAGGTGCGTCATCAGGAGCAGCCCGGCCTCGGCGTGGATCACGTCCGGCACCGGCAGGTGGTCCGCCAGGTAGCCGAGCATGAAGCCCTCCAGGGCGAGGCCGTCGTCGCCCACCTTGGCGACCATGGTGTCGCCGCTTTCCAGGACCACCTTGTAGACCTGGGCCACGCAGCCGCCGCCCATCGGCGTCATGCGGGCAGGCGGAGAGCCCGTGGCGCGGGCGATGGCGCGTTCCAGGCCTTGGCGCATCACAGGTGATTGGCGCGGATGTGGTCGAGCAGCCCCCGGGAGCCCTCCTCGATCATGTCGAGCACGCGCTCGAAGCCGCCCGGGCCGCCGTAGTAGGGATCGGGCACGTCGCCGGACCCTTTATCTGAACAGAAATCCATGAACAGGTGGAGGCGGTGTTCCTCGCCGGGCGGGCACAGTTCGGCCAGGGTGCGCCGGTTGGTCCGGTCCATGGCGAGCACGTAGTCGAAGCGTCTGAAATCGTCCGCCGTCGCCTGGCGGGCGCGCTGGTGGCCGATCTCGACGCCGCGCCCGCGGGCCGCCGCCTGGGCGCGCGCATCGGGGGGCTCGCCGGCGTGATAATCGATGGTGCCGGCGGAATCGACGGCGATCCTGGCGCCCAGGCCCTGGCTCTCGACCAGGTCCCGGAACACCCCTTCGGCGGTGGGCGAACGGCAGATGTTTCCCATGCAGACGAACAGGACCCGGACCATGATTCCCTCTTTCCCGTGAACTCAAGCGGATTATCATGGCCCGGAGGTTCTGGGACAAGGGGCAGGATGCCGAATGACCGGGCGTGGGGACATCGTGGTGCTGACCGGGGCCGGGATCTCGAAGGAATCCGGGCTCGACACCTTCCGCGACGCCGACGGCATCTGGGCCCGCGTGCGTCTCGAGGACGTGGCCACGCCCGAGGCCTTCGCCCGCGATCCCCTATCGGTTCACGCATTCTACAACGCCCGCCGCGAGGGGCTGGCCAATGGCGGCATCGAGCCCAACGCCGCCCACCGGGCGCTGGCCCGGCTGGAGGCCGAATGGCCGGGCCAGGTCCTGGTGGTGACCCAGAACATCGACGACCTGCACGAACGCGCCGGCACGGAAAACCTGATCCACATGCACGGCGAGCTGTTGAAGGCCCGGTGCGGGGCCTGCGGCGACGTGGTGGCCTGCACCGGGGATTTGAGCACCGGCGACGCCTGCGGGCGCTGCCAGGCCCCGGGCCGGATGCGGCCCCACGTGGTCTGGTTCGGCGAGATGCCGTTCCTGATGGAAAGGATCTACGAGGCGCTTGGCCAGTGCGCGCTCTTCATCTCCATCGGCACCTCGGGGAACGTGTACCCGGCGTCGGGATTCGTCGAGACCGTGCGGCTTTCCGGCGCCGCCCACACGGCCGAGCTCAACCTGGAGCCTTCCGAGAGAGCCGGCCGCTTCGCCGAGGCCCACTACGGCCCGGCGACGGACGTGGTGCCGGCCTACGTGGACAAGATCCTGAGCGGCGGATGGTAGAGCCAGCGGCGGGATTGGACGCGCTCCTCGTTCGCGTCCGCGCCTGCACGCTCTGCGCCGATCACCTGCCCCATGGGCCCCGCCCGGTGCTGAGGGCGCAGGCCTCGGCCCGCCTGCTCATCATCGGCCAGGCGCCGGGCACCAGGGTGCACGAGACGGGCGTCCCCTGGAACGACCCGTCGGGCGAGCGCCTGCGCGCCTGGATGGATATGGGGCCGGGGGTCTTCTACGACGAGACCCGCGTCGCCATCATGCCCATGGCGTTTTGCTATCCAGGCCGGGACGCGAACGGCGGCGACCTGCCGCCCCGGCCCGAGTGCGCGCCCGCCTGGCACGAGGCGCTTCTCGCCCACTTGGCCGACATCCGCCTGACCCTGCTGGTGGGCGCCTACGCCCAGGCCCGTTACCTGGGCCCCCGGGCCAAGGGGACCATGACCGAGACGGTCAGGGCCTGGCGGGACCATGGCCCCGGTTTCCTGCCCCTGCCCCACCCCAGCTGGCGCAACACGGGCTGGCTGAAACGGAACCCCTGGTTCGAATCCGACGTGATCCCGGACCTCCGCGCCCGCCTCGCCCGGGCGCTCGGGTGAGCGCGTCCCGCTTATACCAGCGGCCCTTAAGAAGGACCGCTGGGCGTTCATGCGCCACGCAGGCTCACGGCGCATAAGCGCCGGCGCGCGGTCGCGCTTGCCAAAGGGCGATGAGTCAAGCTCAACGCCCTTTGGTA